>NZ_JARESQ010000012.1:0-269722 GCF_046028085.1 Paraburkholderia sp. RL17-380-BIE-A | reverse complement strand
TGATGTCTCCAGTTGATGTGCTGCGTGCGCCACGCCACGACCGGATTGCCGGCGTGGCGCGGGCTGGATGCACGGATGCACGGATGCGCCGGCCCGGCGTCCCGCAAGAGAATTCGAACGCGACGGGAAGCGGCTGCAAAGCAGCCCTCACGTCAGATCAGCTTAACGCAGATGATGAACAGCGGGTTCGAGATTCGGGACATTTGTTCTTTATACGAACATACGGTCATATATCGAACAACTAGCCTCGATAATAGGCGCGCGGCCGAAACCATGTCAAGCGCGGCCACGCCCGCACCAGGGAATACGTGCAGGCCGCGAAGCTGGTCGAAAAGGATCAGACGATTGACGCGCTCATGCCGGCGCGCCTGTGTTCACGGCGCCGGCACGAGGCTCGAGGACAGCTCAAAGGCAGCTTGGGGATCGCTGGAGGATGGCCCGCAGAGCGCTCCGGGATCCGCGACTATCGGATCTGGATGTTCTCGTCCGCGACATAGCTGCGGATCACGTCGGCAAAGCTGCGCTCGCCGCTCAATCCCAGCCTTTCGGCGCGCGACGTATCCCACCGGCCCGGCCAGCTGCCCACGATTTTTTCGACCCGCGCATCCCGCTCCCAGACGATGCGCGCGGCGGCGGCGTCGCCCGCGACTTCGCGCAGCGCGGCGACCATCTCGTCGACGCTCACTGAAATGCCCGGCAGGTTCAGCACACGCTGGTTGCCAAGCGCGGCGGAGTCAAGTTCGAGTCCGGCGATCAGGCTCTCGATCGCCTTGCGCGGCGACAGCAGCCACAGGCGCGTCGAGCCCGCGACCGGGCACACCGCCGCTTCGCCGTTCAGCGGCTCGCGAATGATGCCGCTCGCGAACGACGAGGCCGCCGCGTTCGGCTTGCCCGGCCGCACGCTGATCGTGGGCAGCCGCAGCACACGGCCGTCGACGAAACCACGCCGCGCGTAATCGTTGAGCAGCAACTCCGCGATCGCCTTCTGCGCGCCATATGACGACTGCGGATTCAACGCCGTATCATCCTGCACGACCTCGGGTAACGCGCCGCCATACACTGCCACGGAGCTTGTGAACAGCACACGCGGCCGGTGGCCACGCTGCCGGCACGTTTCCAGCAGCAGCCGTGACGCATCCAGATTGATGCGCATGCCGAGATCGAAGTCCGCTTCGGCCTGCCCGCTCACGATCGCGGCCAGATGAAAGATCGCCGAGGTCTGGTCGTCGATCATGCGTTCGAGCACGCTGCGCTCGGCGATGTCGCCGACTTCCGTGCGTACACGCTTGTCGTCGAAATTGTTGGCTTGCACTACGTCGAGCAGCACCAGCTCGGTAATCGTTTGCGGTGTGCCCTGCTTGTCTTTCAGGGAACCGCGCGCGAGCAGTTCACGCGCGAGACGCTGGCCGAGAAAACCCGCGCCGCCGGTAATCAGTACTTTCATGATGGGTTGTGTCCTTGTTAGCGGTTCGCGTTCAGATACGGTTTGAGCCAGCCGAGACCGGCCGAGGTGCCTGCGCGCGGCCGGTATTCGCAACCGATGTAGCCGTCGTAACCGAGCGAGTCGATCAGGTCGAGCAGATACGGATAATTCAGCTCGCCCGTGTCGGGCTCATGCCGTTCCGGCACGCCCGCGATCTGAATGTGGCCGATGCCCGCCATATCGCGTTTGAGTTTCACTGCAAGGTCGCCTTCGACGATCTGGCAGTGATAACAGTCGAATTGCACCTTGAGGTTCGGCGCGCCGACTTCCGCGCAGACCGCTTGCGCTTCGTCCTGACGGGTCAGAAAGAAGCCCGGCATATCGCGCGTATTGATCGGCTCGATCACGACCGTAATGCCTTCGGCTTGCGCGGCCTTCGCGGCATACGCGAGATTGTTCAGATACACCTCGCGATGCTTCGCGCGCGGCTGATCCGCGCCGATCAGGCCGGCCATCACGTGCAGCTTGCGATTGCCGATCACGCGCGCGTAGTCGAGCGCCATTTCGATGCCGCGCCGGAACTCGTCTTCGCGTCCCGGCAGCGAGGCAATGCCGCGCTCGCCAGCGGCCCAGTCGCCAGGCGGCGCATTGAAGAGCGCTTGCGTCAGACCGCTCGCCACGAGGCGCGATTTGATGTCCGCAGCGGGGAAATCGTAGGGGAACAGAAACTCGACCGCCTCGAAGCCGTCTTTCGCTGCGGCGGCAAAACGGTCGAGGAACGCGTGCTCGTTGTACATCATCGTGAGATTGGCGGCGAAGCGAGGCATGGCAGCAACTCCTTGAAAACGGTGTGATCCCGCGCGCGGCAGCGACTCATGCCGCACGCGCATATCGATTTATCGGTTGACCAGCTTGGGCGGCGTGAGCCACGTGGCAATCGCGCCGATCACGAGCATGCCGGCCAGCACGTACATGCCGGTCTGCGTGCTGTGTGTGAGGTCCTTCAGATAGCCGATCATGTACGGGCTCGCGAAACCCGCGAGATTGCCGATCGAATTGATGATTGCAATGCCGGCCGCGGCGGTCGCCCCCGACATGAACGCGGTCGGCAGCGACCAGAAGAGCGGCGCGCAGGTCAGCACACCGGCTGCGGCCAGCGAGAGAGCCACGATCGAGACCACCGTGTTGTCAGCGAACGAAGCCGCCACCGTGAAGCCGATCGCACCGAACAGCGCCGGCACGATCAGATGCCAGCGGCGCTCACGGCGCTTGTCGGCGCTGTGGCCCATCAGATTCATCACGACGATCGCGCACAGAAACGGAATCGCGCTCAACAGGCCGATATTGAATGCGCCCGTCACACCGGTCGATTTCACCAGCGTCGGCATCCAGAACGTCAGACCGTATTGTCCGGTCACGAACGCGAAATAGATCAGCGACATCCACCATGTACGCGGATCGCGGAACACCGCACCGACAGAATGTTTCTGCGCCTTGTCCCGCGGTTGCGCAGCGGCGATTTCATTGGTGAGCAGCTGCTTTTCGCGTTCGCTCAGCCACTTCGCGCTGGAAATGCCGTTGTCGAGATACAGGACCGTGGCGATACCGATCGCGATGGCGGGGATCGCTTCGATCAGGAACATCCACTGCCAGCCCGCGAAACCCGAGCTGTTGTGGAAGGTCTGCATGATCCAGCCGGACAGCGGATTGCCGAAAATGCCCGACACCGGAATCGCCGACATGAACACCGCGATGATCTTCGCGCGCCGATGCGACGGAAACCAGTAGGTCAGGTACAGGATCACGCCGGGATAGAAACCGGCTTCGGCGAGACCCAGCAGGAAACGCAAGATATAGAACTGCATCGGCGTCTTCACGAACACGAACACCGCCGAGAGCAAGCCCCACGTAATCATGATCCGCGCGATCCAGATGCGCGCGCCGATCTTGTGCATCAGAATGTTGCTCGGCAACTCGAACAGAAAGTAGCCGATGAAGAACACGCCGGCGCCGAGGCCGAACACCGTTTCGCTGAACGCCAGGTCCTGCGACATCTGCAGTTTCGCGAAGCCGACATTCACGCGGTCCAGATAGGCGACCACATAACACAGCATCAAAAACGGCACGATGCGCCAGAACACCTTCTTGTAGGTGTGCTCGATTTCAGCGGCGCCGGGTTGTCCCGCGGCGGCTGTAACCGGGCGGCTGGATTCGGCCTGATATGAGTTCATGCATTGTCTCCTTGAATGGATGGCCCGACGCGGCGCATCGCGCGCGGCCGGGCTTTGTTTTGTCGGCTTCTTCTACCAGCGCGCTCCGAACACGCTGCGCAGTTCTTCGAGTGCGGCTTCGTCGAGCGGTGCGGGCCGTGGCTGGGTCATCAACCACAAACGCGCGGTTTCTTCGAGTTCTTCGAGCGCATAGGCGGCTTGCGCCACCGAACGCTCCCACACCACCGGACCAAGACGCTCCAGCAGCACGGCGCGAACGCTATCGGCGAGCGCGGCGATCTGCTCGGCGACTTGCGGAGCGCCGGGGCGCTCATAACGAATCAGGGGGACGTGGCCCACTTTCATCACGTAATACGGCGTGATGGGCGGCAGCACGTCGGTTTCGCGCCAGACGCCCGCGAGCGTCAACGCGACCAGATGCGTCGAATGGGTATGGACGATGCCGCGCGCTTCGCTATTACGCGCATAGATGCCGCGATGCAGCGCCAGCGTTTTCGACGGCCGGCCGCCTGACATTGCGTTGCCGGCGAGGTCGACCTTGGCGATGTCGGCGGGATCGAGCCGGCCAAGACACGCATCGGTCGGTGTAATCAGCCAACCGTCGTCGAGCCGCGCGCTAATGTTGCCGGCCGTGCCCACCGTGTAGCCGCGTTGATAGAGACTCGCGCCGGTCACGCAGATTTCTTCGCGAACGCGCGCTTCATTCGTCGTGTGAAGTGCGGGCGCGCCACTCATTGCACATCTCCGTCCAGATGCCGCAGCGCCTTTTCGAAAAAGTCCGTCGTACCGAAGTTGCCGGATTTCAAGGCGAGCGCAAGCGGCTCGGCGCCGGTCGTCGCGGTAGCCGGCACGCCGGGATCGATCTGCGCGCCGATCCGCAGCGTATGCACGTCGAGCGCCTGCACGACCGCGCCCGAGGTTTCGCCCCCCGCCACCACGAACTTGCGCACGCCACGCTCGCGCAAACCACGCGCGATCGACGCCAACGTGTTTTCGACCAGATGCCCCGCTTCGTTCACACCGAGCTGCCCTTGCACTGCCTTGACTTCGTCGGGCGTCGCGGTCGCATAGATCAGCATGGGCTCGGCTTTGTCGAGGTACGGCTGCGCAAAGGCCAAAGCCTGTTCGACCACGGCTTCGCCGCGCGCCGCCGCGAGCGGATCGATGCGAAACGCGGGCCGTGTGGCGCGCCACTGCGCCACCTGGGCATTGGTCGCTTTCGACGCGCTGCCGGCCAGCACCGCGGACAAGCCGTCGACTCGCGGCAACTGCGCGGCGTCCGCCTGTTCCGCCAGCAAACCCGCGCGGCGAAAGTTGGCCGGCAAGCCCAACGCGACGCCCGAACCGCCGGTGATCAGCGTGAGATCGGCGCAGGCTTCGCCGAGTACGTAAAGGTCAGCGTCGGACACCGCATCGGCAATCGCCATGCGCACGCCTTCGTTGCGCAATGTATCGAACCTTTCGCGCACCGCCGACACGCCTCGCGCCACGGCGTCATAACGCACGAGACCGACTTTCGATCCGGTCTGACGTTGCAGCACGCTCACGAGGTCCGCATCGCGCATCGGCGTGAGCGGATGGTTTTCCATGCCCGACGCGTTGAGCAACGCGTCGCCGACAAACAGATGGCCGCGAAAGATCGTGCGGCCGTTCTCGGGAAACGCGGGACACGCAATCGTGAATGCGCCGGTCGTGCTGTCGGCGGACAACGCGTCGAGCAGCGCATCCGTCACCTGGCCGATATTGCCCGCGTCGGTCGAATCGAAGGTCGAGCAGTATTTGAAGAAAAACTGGCGGCACCCTTGCGCACGCAACCAGTCCAGCGCGGCAAGCGATTGCGCGACCGCGTCGGCGGCGGGAATGGTGCGCGATTTCAGCGCAACCACCAGGGCATCGGCCTCGAGCAGGTCATTCGATGCGGGCACGCCGATCGTTTGCACCGTGCGCATACCGCCGCGCACCAGCATGTTGGCCAGATCGGTGGCGCCGGTGAAGTCGTCGGCGATGCAGCCGAGCAGCGCGCGTTTCGTAAGTGTCGTCATGGCGCTCCTCCTGCTTACTTCGCTGCCGGCACGTCGATGCCGGGGAAAATCTTGATCACCGCGGAATCGTCTTCACCACCGTGGCCGGCCGAAGACGCCATCATGAACATCTGATGCGCCGCCGCCGACAACGGCAACGGGAATTTCGAGCGGCGCGCGGTATCGAGCACGAGGCCCAGATCCTTGACGAAAATATCGACGGCCGAAAGCGGCGTGTAGTCGCCGTTGAGAATGTGCGGCACGCGGTTTTCGAACATCCACGAATTGCCCGCGCTGTGCGTGATGACCTCGTACAGCGCATCTGGATCGACGCCTTCGCGCAAGCCGAGCGCCATGGCTTCGGCCGCCACCGCGATATGCACGCCGGCCAGCAACTGATTGATGATCTTCACCTTCGATCCCGCACCGTGCCCGGAACCGAGGCGGTACACCTTGCCGGCCATCGCGGCCAGCACGTCCTCGCAGGCAGCATAGGCCGCCGCGGGGCCGGACGTCATCATGGTCATCTCGCCGGAAGCCGCGCGCGCCGCGCCGCCCGAAACCGGTGCGTCGAGCATCTGCAAACCGGCGGCCTCGATCCGCTTGCCGAGTTCGATTGCGAAGTCCGGCGCCACGGTCGCACTGGCGATCACCACGCCGCCCTTTTTCATCGCGGCGAGCGCGCCCTGCTCGCCGAACAGCACGGCTTCGGTTTGCGCGGCATTCACGACCAGCGTGACGACCACCTCGCACTGCGCGCCGAGTTCGGCCGGTGTCGCGCAGCCCACACCACCTTCCGCGACGAACGCATTCAGGATCTCGCTGCGCAGGTCGCACGCGTGAACCCGAAAACCCGCGCGCAACAGCGAGCGCGCGACACCCAGGCCCATTGCACCAAGACCGATGACACCAACATTTCTGGACATGCTTGACCTCTATGAATTCGTTGAACGCCCGGGCCTGAAACCGGGCGCTGAGTCTGAGCACTGAAGCTCAGCAAATCCCCGCTTCCGCGAGACGCCGTGCCGCGTTGTACATATGCGTTCGTGCCGCATTGCGCGCCGCCATCGGATCGCCGGCCCGAATCGCGGCGGCGATCGCGGCATGCTCTTCGCGCACCTGACGCGAAAAGTCCTCGCGCAACGCTTCGTTGCGGCGCGTGACGACCGTGCCGGCCTCGAGGTACTGGTTCAGGAACGTGAGGGTCTTGAGGAAATACGGATTGCCGGTGGCCGCCGCGATCGCGCGATGAAAGGCGACGTCTTCAGCCACGCCGTCCTCGCCTTCGGCCACCGCTTCGTCGATCTTCGCGAGCGCCGTGTCGATCGACACCATGTCGGCGTCGCTGCGGCGCATGGCGGCTTCCGACGCGACTTCCGCCTCGATCGCCCGGCGCAACGCGAGAATCTGCACCACCGAGCCCGGCTCGACCGCTTCCGCGTAGTCGATACGCAACGGACGGATCGCACCATGCGCGGCGATGAACACGCCGCTGCCCTGGCGCGGTTCGACCACACCCTCGTTCTTCAGCCGCGAGATCGCCTCGCGGATCACCGTGCGGCTCACGCCGAATTGCTGCGCAAGCACAGCCTCGGTGGGCAGCTTGCCGCCTCGCTCGAAAGTGCCTTTGTCGATCTGCTTCAGCAACTGCTGCGCGACCGTGTCGCTCAACGCTCGCGCAGGAATCTTGTCGAACATCCATGCCTCGATTGATCATGTTATCGGGTCATCATACAAATTTTCGATGCGGCCTGCATCCATGCAAACCCTGGCATTTTTGAGCATCAGGCAGCGAAGTTGGCGAAACAGAAGGCTTAAGCTATCGTCACGCCTTTGCGCCGCATCGTGCCGGGTGAACCGGCGCGGCGCGTGCCCGCCCTTCCTCGAACGCACCTTTCAAGGTCCATGAGCCCAGCCCTGCCGCCGTCTTCCGCCGTTCCCGCCAGCGCCGAACCGGCCCCGGACAAACCGGGCGACTCCTATGTGCAGTCGTTCGCGCGCGGCCTCGCCGTGATCCGCGCGTTCGACGCCACGCGCCCCGAACAGACGCTCACGGATGTCGCCGCCGCCACCGGTCTCACGCGCGCCGGCGCACGCCGCATTTTGCTGACGCTGCAAACGCTCGGTTATGTGGAAGCCGAAGGGCGCCTCTTTCGCCTCACGCCGAAAATTCTCGACCTGGGCTTCGCGTATCTGACCTCCATGCCGTTCTGGAACCTCGCCGAGCCGGTGATGGAGCAACTGTCGGCGCAGGTTCACGAGAGCGTCTCGGCGGCCGTGCTCGATCGCACCGAGATCGTCTACGTGCTGCGCGTACCGACGCACAAGATCATGACGATCAACCTGTCGATCGGCAGCCGCTTGCCGGCGTATTGCACGTCGATGGGCCGCGTGCTGCTCTCCGCGCTCGACGAAGAAACACTCGAGGCGACGCTGAGTTCGGCGCCGCTCTACGCGCACACGCCGCGCACGGTCACTGACAAGGAAGAGTTGAAGAAAGTGATCGCGCAGGTTCGCCGCCAGGGCTGGGCCATTGTCGATCAGGAGTTGGAGGGTGGATTGATTTCGCTGTCCGCGCCGATTCGCAACCGGCAGGGGCGCGTGATCGCCGCGATGAATATCAGCGGCAATGCGCAGCGCAATTCGGCCAGGCAGATGGTGAAGGCATTTCTGGAGCCGCTGCAGCACGCCGCGCAGAACGTCTCGGAGATGGTGGCGAGGCGCGGCTGACACTAATGGACTGACTGACTGACGGGCGCCGCGCGATGCCGGCGCCCTGTCCGATCGATCAGTCGATCGGCCGTTCCGCGGTTTCCTTCAGCATCGACACCGCGATCAACGACACTACGACGCACGCCGCCACATACCCGGCCGGCGCCAGCTTGCTGCCCGTCAGCTTGATGAGCCACGTCGCAACCAGTTGCGCGGTGCCGCCGAACACGCAGACACTCAACGCATAGGCGATCGAAATGCCGGTGGCGCGCACGCGCCGCGGAAACGACTCGCACATCAACGCGAATTCCGACGCCGAGCCCATCGAATAGAACAGCAGCATCAGCGCGGTCAGCGACATGATGACGGGCAACTGCGGAAAGCGGTTGATCAGCATGAAGGCCGGAAACAGCAGCAGCACCAGCACGCCGCGTCCGAACAGGATCGGCCGCTTGCGGCTGCCGATCCGGTCCGACAGCATGCCGAACAGCGGGCACGTAACCAGCATCACGAAGCCCGAGGCGACGCCCACCAGCATCGACAGCGACATCGGCAGGCCGAGCGTGTGGATCGCGTAGGTCGGCATGTAGAAGGTCAGGATATAGGTCGAGACCGTGCCGCCCATCACCGTCAGCGTGATCAGGATCAGCGGGCGCAGATGCTGCGTGAAGAGTTCGTGCAACACGCCGCGCTCGATCGCGTGGCTGTGCGCGCTGGCCGCGTCGTCGGCCAGACGGCGGCGCAGGTACATGCCGACCGGCGCAATCAATACGCCGAGCAGGAACGGAATGCGCCAGCCCCAGCTTTCCAGCGATTCCTTCGGCAACGCGCCGGACAACGCCGCGGCGATGCCCGAGCCCATCAGCGCCGCGCCGCCTTGCGTGGCCAGTTGCCAGCTCGCACGAAAACCGCGCCGCGTGCCGCCGCCCTGTTCGAGCAGCGTGGAGGTGGCAGCGCCGAACTCACCACCTTGCGAGAAGCCTTGTACGAGACGCGCCAGCACGATCAGAAGCGGCGCCGCAAGACCGATTTGCGCATAGGTCGGCGCAATCGCGATCAGGCCGGTGCTCACCGCCATGAGCATGATGGTCAGATTCAGCGCGGCTTTGCGGCCCTTGCGGTCCGCGTACACGCCGAGCATGACGCTGCCGAGCGGGCGCGTGATGAAGCCTGCCGCAAAGGTCGCCACGGAGAGCAGCAACGAAGTAGTCGGGTCCGCCGACGGGAAATACAGCTTGCCGATGATCACGGCAAAAAACCCGTACACGGTGAAGTCGAAGAACTCGAGCCAGTTGCCGATCACCGCGGCGGCAATCGCGCCGCGGCTGGTGGGTTGGCTCGCCTGAACGGCGTGGCTCGCATCGGTCGTGGTGTTCATCGCGTGGTCTACCTCGTCGTTATGATTGTGCGGCTGGCCGATTGCGGTGCGGCTTGCTGGGTCACTGCGGCGTCACTTCGGCGTTACTGCGCCAGATAGCGCTCCACAAGCCGCGTCCAGAACGCCGCGCCGACCGGCAGATTGCGGTCGTTGAAGTCGTAGTGCGGGTTGTGCACCATGCAGCCGTCTTCGCCCGCGCCGTTGCCGATCCGCAAAAACGTGCCCGGCCGCTTCTGCAGCATGAAGGCAAAGTCTTCGCTACCCATCAGGATGTCGGTTTGCGCGACCACCTTGTCGTCGCCGACCAGTTCGCGCGCCACTTCCACTGCGAAATCCGTTTCGGCATCCGAATTGACCACGACCGGATAGCCTTCGATGTATTCCACCACCGCCTTGCCGCCATAGCTCGCCGCCTGGGTTTCGGCGAGTTCGGTAATACGCTTCTTCAACAGTGCGCGCACTTCGGGGCTGAACGAGCGCACGCTCAGCTCCAGCTTCGCGCTGCTCGAAATCACGTTGTTCGCGGTGCCCGCATGCATGGAGCCGACCGTCACCACCGCCGGTTGCGACGGATCGACATTGCGCGCGACGATCGTCTGCAATGCCATCACGATGCTGGCTGCCACCACGACCGGATCGACCGTCAGATGCGGACGCGCCGCATGCCCGCCCACGCCTTCGATCGTGATGATCGCCTTGTCGCCCGCCGACATGAACGGCCCCTTGCGGAACAGCAGCACGCCCGGCTCCTCGCCGGGATGGTTGTGCACGCCGAACACGGCGTCACAGGGAAAGCGCTCGAACAGGCCGTCGTTGATCATCTTCAGCGCGCCGCTGTCGATGCCGCTCTCCTCGGCCGGCTGGAAATACAGGTGCACCGTGCCCGAAAAGTTGCGCGTAGCCGCGAGGCGTTGCGCCGCGCCGAGCAGCATCGTGGTGTGGCCGTCGTGGCCGCATGCGTGCATCTTGCCGTGCGTGCCGCTCGCATACGGCAGACCGGTTTGCTCGATGATCGGCAACGCGTCCATGTCCGCGCGAATGCCAATGCTGCGCTTGCCGTCGCCCACCTTCAGCGTGCCCACCACGCCCGTCTGACCGACGCCGCGCGTGACCTGCCAGCCCCATTGTTCGAGCTTGTCGGCGACCAGGGCGCCCGTCTGGTGCTCCTCGTAAGCCAGCTCCGGATGGTGGTGAATGTGATGGCGAATCTCGCGCAGGCTCTCGGCGGCAGGCACCAGGTCGGACACTTCGGTAAAACGCGCGGCTTCGCTCATCTCTATGGCTCCAGGGGATCACGGCCGCGTCAAAACGCGGCAAACAGGCGAGCACTATAGCCACGCCGTTTTATTCGAATAAGATGCTGTTTTTTTCACCCCGATTAACAATCGTTATATACGGGATTACCCGAATGAAACTGCAGCAGTTGCAAGCGTTCGTCGCCGCCGCCCATCACCGCAGCCTGCGCGCCGCCGCGCGCGAGCTTGGCGTCACGCAGCCGGCCGTCACGCATACGATCCGCGAGCTCGAAAGCGCGCTGAATGCGGAATTGATGGTGCGCAGCGTACGAGGCATCGAACTGACGGCTTGCGGGCTTGCGCTGCTGCCGCGCGCCGAACAGTTGCTCGGCGATATGCGGCGCACGGTGGAAGCCGTCGAACAGGTGAAGGGAGAACTGGCCGGCAAGGTCAGCGTGGGCACCATGCCGTCGATTGCGCTCACGGCGCTGCCGCACGCGGTCTCGAAGTTTCGCCGCGCGATGCCGCTCGTCAATCTGCATCTGGAAGAAGTGACGATACCGGACGCGGTCGCGCGTTTGCGCAATGGCGCGCTGGATATCGCGGCGATCCACCACGTGCAGGCGCTCGACAGCGACCTGGTGCAAGCGCCGCTCTACTCCACGCAGTTCGTCGTCGCCATGCGCGCCGGGCATCCGCTCGCCAACGTGACGCGCCTGCACGAGCTACTCGACGCGGAGTGGATCGTGACCGTGGGCGCCGATCATTTCCCCCATAGCGTGATGATGGCCATGTTCAACGCACATGGCTTGCCGGTGCCGAAGCGGCTGGTGCGGGCGCCGTCGTCGTTCGCGGTGACGCTCGGGCTGGTGTCGCAAACCGACGTGATCGGCTGCTTCACGCGACCGCTGGCGCAAATGGTCGCGCCGCTCGGCATCCGCGTCGCGCAGATCGAAGAGGCGCTGCCGAACTACGATCTCAGCATCATTTCGCGGCGCGATCTGTTGCCGACACCGGCCGTGCTGCAGTTCGTAGCGTGCTTGCAGGAAGCGACGCGGGAACGGATGGCGGCAGCCGGATAGTACGGCTTACTGAACGTCGGCTTCCGCTTTCAGAAACGCGATCAACGCGTGGCCCGCCTCATCCAGCGTGCCGGAATTGTCGATCGTGGTGCAGCGCACGCCGTCCGGCAGCGAGAACGGCGCGCGGCGCGCGAGCCGCGCCGCCACCTGTTCCGCCGATTCGCGCGCCCGCGCGCCGAGCCGGGCTTCGAGAATATGCGGCGCGGCGTCGACGTGCACCACTTCCGTGTTCGGATAACGCGCCAACGTGTGCTGCAAATGCTGACGCGAGCCGTTGACGACCACCGTGCAACCACGCGCCAGCCACGCATCCAGTTCGATACCGATGCCATAGCGCAGCGAGTGGCTGGACCATTCGAGCGCGAACAGACCAAGCACGGAGCGCGCGGCAAACTCTTCGACGCTCAACGCCACATGCGCTTCGCCGTTGCCGCTCGGCCGCGTGATATAGCGGTGCGCAAACAGAATCGGCTCGCCCATCAGCCGCTTGCGCGCGAACTCCAGCAGCGAGTCCTTGCCCGCGCCGGACGGCCCCATTACATAGATCAAACGACCTGTCATTGTCATTACACCTCGCCGGTCTGGAAGGGCACACGTTGCCACAACACGAACGGCTCTCCGGGCGCCGGTTCGACGAAGAGCGCAGCATGATCGACAATCAGCGGCCCAAGCGCGGCCGTGCGCGCTTGCCACCATGCGACCAGCGTGGCGCGTTCCTTCGCGTCGGCGAGCGAACTGGAGAGCGTCATGTGAAAACGGAATTCGTCGAGCACGTACGGATAGCCCCATTCGATCAACAGCGCACGTTGCCGTTCGCTCAGCGGCGCGGCCAGTCGACGCGCGAGATCCGCGGCCAACGGCCGTGCGCGCAAAGCATCGAGCGTGTGCAAGGCGCTCGTGGCCACGTCGCGAATGTGGGATTCGCCTTCTGCATCGGCTGGCCGCAGCGCAACGAAATCGCCAAGCGTTGCGGCTTCCACCGGCAGCGCGAATGCGCTTCGCGTGCGGGCCCATTCACGCGTGGCGTGCAATACGTGTGCCTGTGTCACGCCTTCGGCGAGTCTAAACGGCGCGACCAGTGTGCCGTGCCAGCCGTAGCGGCGCGGCGCTTCAGTCAACGCCGCGAGCGGTCGCGTCAGTTCCGGAGGTTGCGGAGCCTCGCAGCACTCGCCGCTTTCCGCGTCGCGCGCGAGCCACGCCGAACCGGCCTGCCACCACGCCGATTCACGCGCGGGCGCGTAATACACGGCAAAACGAGCCTCGGCGCCCCAGGCCGCGCCGCTCATAGGTCGTGCTCCACCAGCAGTTGCACGCGGTCCGCGGCAAAGTGGGTGAAGCCGTATTTGACCGGCGTGCCCTGCAGATCCACATCGACGTTTTCGACCCACAGCACGGGCTGCTGACGGTTGATATTCAAACGCCGTGCCACCTCCGGTTCGGGCAGCACGCTGCCGATGCGGCTCCACTTGCGCAGATAGTCGTTCACGCCGAATTCCGCCATGGCCTTGGTGATGCTGCCGGTACGCTCCAGCACCTCCGGCAAGTCCGCGAACCGCGCCGCGGGATACCAATTGCGCGCGAAGGTGAGCGGCACGCCGTCGGATTCGTGCAGCGATTCGATCCGGTAGACCGGCGCACCGGCCCGCAGACTCAGCGCCTTGGCAACGCTCGGCTCGGCCTTCACGCGCGCGGCCGACAACATCGTGCCGGCCGCCGCGTGATGCTGCTGGCGCAGGTTTTCCGTGAACCGCGTGCGGCGGCCGATCGTATAGTCAATCGCGCCGGGTTGCACGAAGGTGCCGCGCCCCTGCTCGACGCTGACGAGGCCCAGCGCGGCAAGACCCAGCATGGCCCGGCGCACGGTATGCCGGTTCACGTCGAAGCGTTTGGCCAGTTCGCCTTCGCTCGGCAGACGCCCTTCTTCGCCGAAACCGCTGGCGGCGATTTCCGCCGCCAGGATCTGCTCGATCTGCCGCCACACGGCAACGCCCGCGCCGCGTTCGAGCATCGTGCCCGGCGTCGCGTTGTCGTTCGATGTCATGGTGCTGTCATTCCCTTGGGTTCAAATAATCGCTATGACGTGCATTGTAGTGCGCAAGCCGTGATGGAAATGTGAAACGGCGGGTATGCGCTACACGGCTCGACAAGCATACCCCTAAACATCTAGACGTTTAGATGAATAGATGGTCAAATGTTGACTCGCTGGAACAACAGGACATTCGATGAGTGCCACTTCCACCTCGCCTTCCACCGCCCTGCCCTCGTCGGCCCGGCGCGCATGGATGGCCGTGCTGGCCCGCACGCCACGAGCCGATCTCGAAGCCGCGCTCGAACGCGCCTTGCGGGGAATCCCCACTCCAACGTATGACTGGCTGCGTCCGCCGGAAATCGGCCTCGCCATGGTGCGCGGGCGGATCGGCGGCAGCGGCGACCCGTTCAATCTCGGCGAAGCCACGGTCACCCGCGCCACCTTGCGTTTGCGCGCGTCGGCCGACGCTGACGCGACGGTTGGCGTGGCGTGCCATCTGGGCCGCGACCGCCGCCGCGCCGAACTGGCGGCGCTGGCAGACGCCCTCTTGCAAATGCCGGCGCATCACGCCGTCTTGCATGAGCAACTGATAGAGCCGTTAGCCGCGCAGCAGGCCGCGAAACGCGCCGGGCGGCAACAGGACGCCGCGGCCACGCGCGTCGAATTCTTCACGATGGTTCGGGGCGACTAATGGAAAACTCACAGATTGCGTTGTCTAGCGCGTTGACCGACTTAACGTCAGGTTTCGCCGATCCGGTGCACGACACCCAGGCGGTGTTTCGCACTTTGCTCGATGCGCTGTCGCGTCCGGGCACGGTCGGCGTGATCCAGAACGTGTTGCCCGAAGTGCGGGCCACGCGCGTGGAGCTTGCCGCCTTCGCCGCGCTGCTCGCACTCTGCGACTACGCGACGCCTGTGTGGCTCGCGCAACCCGATACGGCGCTCGGTTCGTCATTGCGTTTTCACACCGGCGCGCCGCTCGTCGACGAACCCGCACAAGCCGCCTTTGCCTACATCCACGACGCCGGCACGTCACCGCCGCTGGAGAGCTTCACGCTTGGCGCAGCGGAATCGCCCGAACAGTCGGTCACGCTGTTGATCCGCGTCGAAGCACTCACGGGTGGCGCGCCAATCGTGCTGAGCGGCCCGGGCATCCAGCACACCGCGACGATTGCTCCAGTCGGCCTGCCCGAACGTTTCTGGCGCGAACGCGCCGCCCTCGCTCCGCTGTTTCCCTGCGGTGTCGATTGTTATCTTGTCTGCGGCACGCGCCTGATCGGCCTGCCGCGCACAACTCAAGCGAAGGTGAACTGATGTACGTTGCCGTCAAGGGTGGAGAACGCGCGATCGAAGCGTCGTGGCGTCTGCTCGACAAGGCACGCCGCGGCGACACGCGGCTGGCCGAACTCAGCGTCGCGCAGATTCGCGAACAATTGCGCCTCGCGGTGGCGCGCGTCATGACCGAAGGTTCGGTCTACGATGAAGAACTCGCCGCACTCGCCATCAAGCAGGCCGCCGGCGATCTGGTCGAAGCGATCTTCCTGCTGCGCGCGTATCGCACCACACTGCCGCGCTTCGGCTACACGCAACCGATCGATACAGAAGCGATGCAGGTGGAACGCCGTATTTCAGCGACCTTCAAGGACGTGCCCGGCGGCCAGTTGCTGGGCGCGACTTACGATTACACGCAACGTCTGCTGGATTTCGCGCTGTTAGCGGATGGCGACACGGCGGCAAGCGCGACGTCGTCGTCTTCGAGTCGAACTGCCGGCTCTGAAGTTGAAGCCATGCCCCGCGTCGTCACCTTGCTCGACAAAGAAGGTCTGATCGAACAGGAACGCCCCACGCCGAACGCGCCGGAACCCGGCGACCTCTCGCGCGAGCCGCTCGCCTTTCCGGCAAGTCGCGCCACGCGTCTGCAAAATCTCGCGCGCGGCGACGAAGGCTTTCTGCTCGCCATGGGATACGCGACGCAGCGCGGCTATGCGCACTCGCATCCGTTCGCGGGCGAGATCCGCTTCGGCACGATCGCCGTGGAAATGGAACTCGACGAGTTGGGCGAAGCGGTTGAAATCGGCGACATCGACATAACCGAATGCCAGATGATCAATCAGTTCGCCGGCAGCGGCGCCGTGCCACCCACCTTCACGCAAGGCTACGGTCTCGCGTTCGGTCACTCGGAGCGCAAGGCAATGGCGATGGCGCTCGTGGATCGCGCATTGCGCGCCGAGGAACTCGGTGAAACGCTGGCTTCGCCCACGCAAGATATCGAATTCATGCTCTCGCATAGCGATAACGTCGAAGCGTCCGGGTTCGTGCAGCATCTGAAACTGCCCCACTACGTCGACTTTCAGTCGGAGCTGGAACTCGTGCGCCGTTTGCGCGCGCAGCACGCCGCGCAGAATCAGGATCAGGGCATCGAGCAACGCGCGGATCAAACCAACGGTCAGCAGGAGCAGGCAGCATGAACGCGCCCGACACATCCCACGCCAACGCCTCGTACGACAGCGCGGCCGACGGCTACAACTTCGCGTACCTCGACGAGCAGACCAAACGCATGCTGCGCCGCGCGTTGCTCAAGGCGGTGGCCGTGCCGGGTTATCAGGTGCCGTTCGCTTCGCGTGAAATGCCGCTGCCGTTCGGCTGGGGCACCGGCGGCATTCAGGTCACCGCGGCGATCATCGGCCGACAGGACACGCTGAAGGTGATCGATCAGGGCTCCGACGAAACCACCAACGCGGTCAATATTCGCCGTTTTTTCGCGCGCACCACCGGCGTGGCGACCACGCGCCGCACGGTCGAGGCGACGATCATCCAGACCCGTCACCGCATTCCCGAAACACCGCTCACGGACAGGCAGATTCTGGTCTATCAGGTGCCAATGCCCGAGCCGCTCTTTCGCCTCGAACCGCGCGTCGCCGAGTGCAAGAAGCTGCATGCGCTCGCCGATTACGGCCTGATCAGCGTGAAGCTCTATGAGGACATCGTGCATCACGGCAGCATCGCGACCACCTACGACTACCCGGTAATCGTCAACCACCGTTATCTGACTTCGCCTTCGCCGATTCCGAAGTTCGACAACCCGAAGATGCATATGAACCCCGCGCTGCAATTGTTCGGTGCCGGCCGCGAGCGTCGCATCCACGCGATTCCGCCTTACACGCACGTCCGCAGCCTCGACTTCGACGATCATCCGTTCGAAGTGCAGAAGTGGCAGCACGCCTGCGCGCTATGTGGTTCGACTGAGAGCTTCCTCGACGAAATGATCGTCGACGATGCGGGCGAACGCATGTTCGTCTGCTCCGACAGCGACTACTGCCACGAACGCCGCGGCGACGAAGAACCCGATTTGCCGTTGCGTGCCGCGCGCGAGGGAGAACACGCATGACGCCGCTCCTCGCCGCCCGCTCGCTCACCAAACAATACGGCGGCCGCAATGGCTGCAGAAACGTCAGCTTCGACCTGTATCCGGGCGAAGTGCTGTGCATTGTCGGCGAATCAGGCTCGGGCAAGACCACGCTGCTGAACACGCTCGCGCTCAAGACCGCGGCCGACAGCGGCTCGCTTCACTACACGGCTACTCACGGCGACCAGCTCGATCTACTCGCCTTGTCCGAACCGCGCCGCCGTTTGTTGATGCGCACCGAATGGGGTTTCGTTCAGCAGAATCCGCGCGATGGACTGCGCAGCGGCGTCTCGGCCGGCGCGAACATCGGCGAGCCGTTGATGGCCGTCGGCGCGCGCCACTATGGCGATATCCGCTACGCGGCCACGCAGTGGATGGAGCGCGTCGAACTCGATTCCTCGCGCATCGACGAATTTCCGGCGGCGTTTTCGGGCGGCATGCAGCAGCGTTTGCAGATTGCGCGCAATCTCGTCACCGGTCCAAGGCTCGTCTTCATGGACGAACCGACCGCCGGCCTCGACGTATCGGTGCAGGCGCGCCTGCTCGATCTGCTGCGCACGCTGACGTCGACGCTGCATCTGTCGGTGCTGATCGTCACGCACGATATCGGCGTCGCGCGTTTGCTCGCGCACCGGCTGATGGTCATGCAAGGCGGCGAAGTGGTCGAGGCGGGACTGACCGACCAGGTGCTCGACGATCCGCAGCACCCGTACACGCAAACGCTGGTTTCCTCGGTTCTGCCGGTTTGAGGTTCACAATGCGATCCATTGAAACAAGCACTGAAGCGCGCGCCGCCGAGCACGCATTCGTCGACAACGCGGCGCTGATGCTGCGCGCGGTCGGCATCGGCAAGACCTTTGTGTTGCACGGCCAGGGCGGAGTGCGAATCGAAGCGCTGGCGGGCGTCTCGCTCGAGATCGAGCGAGGCGAGTGCGTGGTGCTGGTCGGGCCGTCGGGCGCGGGCAAGAGCACACTGCTGCGCTGCCTGTACGGCAACTATCTGGCGACGAGCGGCTCGATTGCGATTCGCGACCTTGGAAACGACGGCGGGCCCGTATCGATCACCGGGGCTGAGCCGCACGACGTACTGCGCCTGCGCCGCAGCGTGGTCGGTTACGTGAGCCAGTTTCTGCGCGTGATTCCACGCGTGCCGACACTCACGCTCGTAGCCGAACCGCTGCTCTCGCGCGGCGTGCCGGAAGACGAAGCACGCTCGCGCGCCGCTGCGCTACTCGCCAGATTGAACGTGCCAGAAAGGCTGTGGTCGCTCGCGCCCGCCACGTTCTCAGGCGGCGAACAACAGCGCGTGAATATCGCGCGTGGTTTGATTGCCAAGCACCCGCTGCTTTTGCTCGACGAGCCCACGGCCTCACTCGACGCCGACAACCGCGACGTGGTCGCCGACCTGATCGTCGAAGCACGCGAGCGCGGCGCGGCGATCGTCGGCATCTTTCACGACGAAGACACGCGCAACAAGGTCGCCACGCGCCGCCTGGAACTGAAGCCGCCGCTGCGTCACTGAATGACACAAATCGGGCGCGCAACGGCACTACACTGACACATGCGGCCGCAGTACGCACAGCCCACACTCAAGTCTGACTGACTACGGAGCAAGTCGATGTTGATCAGGAACGCTCGCATCGTGACGCGAGACGAAGTATTCACCGGTGTGGTTCGCGTCGAAGACGGCGTGATCCGCGAAGTCGAGCGCGGCACGACCGCGGCGCGCGAAGCCGAAGATTGGGACGGCGACTATCTGTTGCCCGGCCTGATCGAACTGCACACGGACAACCTCGAGAAGCATCTCGCGCCGCGCCCGGGCGTGCAATGGAATACCGATGCGGCCTTCGTGATTCACGACGCCCAGGTGGCCGCGGCCGGCATCACCACCGTATTCGATGCGCTCGCCATCGGTTCGCGCACGAACGTAGGATTGCGGGGCCGCGATCTGCAAACGCAATGCGCCGAAGCGCTCACGCGCTTCTCCGAGCGCAAGCTGCTGCGCGCCGAACACTTTCTGCATCTGCGCTGCGAAATCGCCACCGCCGACGTGGTAGAAGTGTTCGATTCGTTGTGCGCGCATCCGTTGCTGCGGCTCGCCTCGGTAATGGATCACACGCCCGGTCAGCGTCAGTGGCACGACCGCGAGCAATGGCGCCGCTTTCAGGAACGCAACGGCAAACTGAGCGACGAACACGTGGCGACCGCGCTCACCGAACTCTCGGTCGAACAGGCACGGTACGCCGACGCGCACCGCCGCGAGATCGTGGCGCGCTGCAACCGGCTCGGCATTCCGGTGGCAAGCCACGACGACACGCTGATCGAACACGTCGAACAGGCCAAAGCCGAAGGCATCGTGCTCGCGGAGTTTCCGACCACCCGCATCGCCGCCGAAGCCGCGCGCGAGCACGGCATTTCGACCATCATGGGCGCGCCGAATATCGTGCGCGGCGGCTCGCATTCGGGCAACGTATCGGCGCTCGAACTGGCACGAGCGGACCTGCTCGACATCCTGTCGTCGGATTATGTGCCGTCGAGCCTGATGACCGCCGTGTTCGAGCTGGTCGATGAGGCCGGCTGGACGTTGCCGCGCGCAATGGCAACCGTCTCCGCCGAACCGGCGCGCACCGCCGGCTTGCACGACCGGGGCGCGATCGAACCGGGCTTGCGTGCGGACTTCGTGCGCGTAACCATGCTCGACAGGCTGCCGGTGCCGCGCGCTACATATCGCGGCGGCGCACGGATCGTTTGAAGGGAAGGCGCTCAAGACCCTGATGGCTCGCCGGACGCGCAGTCCGCGCCTGGTGCCTGGTGAGCGGGTTCAGCGCGCGGACGGCAACTGCCCCCACGCCACCAGCACCTTCTGAATTCCGCGCGCATAGGCGTCGCGCTGTTTCGGCGTTTCCGAATGGTAGGCGCCGATCGCGCGCCACGTATTGCCGTGCTTGACCATCTTCTGTTTCAGCAGCCAGGCCGCCACATACACGTTCACGCACGGATCGACCAGCGCGCGATGCGGCACCCCTTCGCGCGCGAGGTCGTCGAAGTGAATCGAGTTGATCTGCAACTGACCCACGTCGATCGAGCCATTTGCGTTCTGCCGTATCGCGCTCGCGTCGCCCTTCGATTCGTACCATGCGAGTGCCCGCAGCACCCACGGATTCACGCCCTGATAAGCCGCTGCTTCGTTGAAGCAGTCGTCGGCTGCTTGCGCGGCGCCGCATACCGACAGGCAGGCAAGTGCTGAGAAGACAATCTTCAAGGACATGACGCATCCTTCCGTTTGATAGTGATGCAGCGTGACCCGCGTCGAAGCGCCGGCCGGTTTATCTGGCCAGCGCCAGATCGATCTGCCGTTGCACCGAGTCGAGATACGCATGCGAGGCGTCGGACACGACGATCCGCACGACCGGGGCGGGCGGGCTTCTGCGCTCCTGCGCCTGCGCCGCCACATGCGTTTTCTTTCGATGCGTTACCGGCTTCACCGGCAATTCGTCATCGCCCGCGCCCGGCGGCGGCAGCATGGCCAGCGACGGCAACGGCGGATACACCTTGTCCGCCGCGGCGGGAAACGCGCCGGCGGATTGCAGGTCCGCGCCAGGCTGGCCGGCGAAGGCCGGCGCGCTGAGGAGCATGGCCAGCGCCAGCAAAATGATGCGAACGGTCACGGTGCCCTCCTTCATTGGACCGTCCTGATCGATACGCTATACGGCTGCCCCAATCCGGCGGTGCGGTTCTCGAAGTTCACCCGGGCCGCGCGCTGGGCCGGCACGCCCTTCCACACGGCCTGATTCACGTACGCGAAGTCCTGCCCCAGCGCCGTCACGAGAACGACCGTGGACTGCGGCTGCGCGGCGGCGAGTGCGCCCGCCTTCGCGAGCACGGTGGTCAGTTGCGGATCTCGCGCGCCGAGCGCGTCAGGCGGAATGTCGAAACTGAGCACCTCGTTCGGCGCCTTGTCCGTATGGGCCGCGCTCGGCGGCGGCATCTGGGCGCAGCCGGCGAGCGCGAACACGGCAGCCAGCAACCCTATCTGTCGCTTCACGGAAATCTCCCGTCGATTCATTGCTATAACGGAGTTTTCGGCAACCTCGAGGGAAAGTTGATACGGCGGAAACGCTTCACCGAAAATCAAAAAAACTTGTCTCAAGATGGGCGCAAACGATTGCTTCGACGCTCGGCGAAGCGAAAATGGAGGCAAAGTTGCCTCGTGATTCCGGCGAGAAAAAAGGAGCAGGCGCAGCAGACGGAAAGCAGATCGCAAGCAGCTGGAAAGCCGACTGGAAAGCAGGATGCGCGGTTTGGCTGCATCAGGCCGTCGGTTCGGCCTCGTGTCCTTGCGTTGCGCCCTCGTCGGCCTGCGTGTGCGCCTCGACCTGCTCGCGCCGGCGCGCTTCGAGCACATCCTGGTAACGCATATACGCGCAACGTCCGCCGGATTTAGCCGCATACATCGCCGCGTCGGCGTTGAGCAGCAATTCTTCCGCCGTGCCGCTGTCGTCGGGAAACTGGCTAATGCCGATGCTCGCGCCCACCGTCATGTTCTGCCCTTCAACCCGGACCTCTTCGTTCAGCGCCTCCATGATGCGCGAGGCGATCGCGGGCGCCGCCTCTGCCGCGCGCGGCCCTTCGATCAGCACGATGAACTCGTCGCCACCCAAACGCGCC
Source organism: Paraburkholderia sp. RL17-380-BIE-A (assembly GCF_046028085.1). Classification (NCBI taxonomy): domain Bacteria; kingdom Pseudomonadati; phylum Pseudomonadota; class Betaproteobacteria; order Burkholderiales; family Burkholderiaceae; genus Paraburkholderia; species Paraburkholderia sp. RL17-380-BIE-A. Next base: position 247,537 of record NZ_JARESQ010000012.1, on the reverse strand, counting down.
ACCAGGTCCGCGGAACAGAGCACCTGCTTCAGGCGACGCCCCACCGCGGCGAGCACCGTGTCGCCGACGGAATGGCCGAACTGGTCGTTGATCTGCTTGAAACGGTCGAGGTCGACGAACAGCACGGCGAGGCCTTCCTCTCGCCGCGTTGCTTCCTCGATCGCGCTTTCGAGCTTCTCCATGAACAGGACGCGGTTCGGCAGTCCGGTCAGTCCGTCATGCGTGGCGAGATGCACGAGTTCACGTTGCTTGGCGTGCAGCACGTCCATTTGCGATTTGATTTCGCGCCGCAGCCGGTCGAAGCAGCGCGCCAGCACGCCGATCTCGTCGGTCCGGTTGAGCGGCAGCGTAGGCATGGCGTGTTCGGCGAACAGATGCGTTGCCGCATGCGCGAGCATGTGCAGCGGCTTGGTCAGCGCGCGCGCGAACAGAATGGCGAGGAACAGCGCCAGCACACTGAAAATCAGCACCATGCGCACGATACTGTTGCCAAGCAGATTCGCGCCGGACAGGACGTCTTCGAGCGGCTTGGCGAGACCGAGCACGATGAAGCGGTTGCCCGCCAGATCACCGAAAGGCCTGCGCACGAAAGCGAGTACCTGGCCGGCGGCCTGCTTCGGCCGCGCAAGACCGTCCACCAGCACCTCACCTTGCGACTGTTCGAAGAGCGGCCTCGTGACGGAGAAACTGTCCTGCATCAGCACGCGCCGGCCCCGATCGAAGCCGAAGGTTTTCGAGGCATCCGGATGAACGAGGAAATCGCCCCATTCGTTGGCGAGGTAGACCCGATAGTCGCTCGGCAAATCGCTTTGCAGCCGTTTGAACAGCGCCTCCAGATCGATATCGATCACGACGACGCCCACCACGTCGCCATGCGCGTTCGACACAGGCGTGCCGAGCCGCAGCGTCGGCTTGCCCTGGGCTGCATGCGAGCCGTACTCATGGTTCACCGAGATCGGCGAAATGTAAATGCGGCCCGGCGCAAACGTCAGCGTGTCGAATACGTAGGCAAACTGACCTTTCTCCTGCAGGTTCTTCCCTTCGACCCGCACGAGGCCGTCCGCGTCGCGGTCGAAGCGGACCAGTTCGAGCCCATAGTGCTGGCGCGTAATCAGGCGGATTTGCAGGTACTCGAGGTGATGCACCATGAAACTGGAATACACCTGCGCCAGCCGTTCGCGGGCCGCGTTCGGGCCGACGCCGTCGTCGGTCTGCGCGATGTCCGCCGTGGACGGCATGCTCGCGAGCACCAGCGCGTCGGAGCCGACATCGTCGATCGAGGCGGAAAAGCGCTGGCCCAGCAATTCCGTCGACGTAAGCAGGCTGCGCCCGGCTTCGTTCACGAGCATTGTGCGGTTCGCGCGATACGCGTAATAGCCGGTCGCGCCTGACGCGAGCACGCCGATGCACGCGAGCAGCACGGATAATTTGAAGGTCAGCCCGGGGCGTATCATCAAAAACGCTCCGACCGGTCCCCGGACACGATTCTGGCCCACAGGTCCTCGCGCCGCTGAGTATTTTCCACCGGACCGATCCACACGATACGCGCGTTATCGCTGTTTTCCACGGGCGCCGTCAACGTATTGGCGAGTCCCTGGCGTTGTGTCAGCAATGCGCTGACGTCCGGTTCGAGCATGTAATTGATCCACGCGAGCGCAAGCGGCTGATCGGCCGCCGCGCGTGTCATCGACCAGCAATCCAGCCATGCGAGCGCGCCCTCGTCGGGAATCACATAGCCCACGTCGGCGCCCGCCCGGCGCAGCAACTCGACCTGCTGGGTGCCGTAGTTGCCGAACATCAACGCAACCTTATGCTGGATGAAAAACGCGGTCGCCTCCTCGGGCAACGTGTAATAGGTCAACAGATTGCGGCGCAGATCGACGAGTTTGTGAGCAATCGTGCGCATTTGCGCGGCATCGAGTTGAAAGGGATGGGAATAGCCCAGCGCCAACGCAGTGAACGAGAAATTGTGCTGCGCACTGTTGAAATCGAGCACCTTGCCGCGGTAACGCGGATTCCACAATTCGCGCATGGAGCGCGGCGCCACGGCGACCTGCTTGCGGTCGTAGATCAAGCCCATCGACGAGTACGTGAACGGAATGGCGTATGCCTTGCCGCCCGACGTGATGCCGCTAATCGAGGCAAGCGCCTGAAAGCGCGGCAATTGTTTTCTGGTGTTCGGCAACCTGGCGAGGTCGAGCGGCGCCAAAAGATTCGCCTCGGTATAGCGCTGGATTTCGGCGGTATTGGCGGCGAGCACGTCGAAGGGCGGCGTCCCTTTCGCATGCATCTGCGCCCATAGCGCCTCGTCGGAATCGACCAGCGTGACTTCGACGCGGGCCTTGTAACGCGCCTCGAAACGCTTCACAACGTCGGCGTCAGCGTAGCCTGGCCACGCGAGCACGCGCAGGACGTTGTCGTCGGCTTTAACCGGCGCGGCCGCACAAAGGCCGACGGAAAAAACCACGCCGGGTAGAAATGTCAAAAGTCCCAGACAAACGCTGCGACACAATAAATAGGCGCGCGCAAACACGCCGATTCGTGATTGAAAGAATCGTTTACAAACGCGCTTTTCATCTGCCGCAAACATTATGTGCATATACAACACCGTTTAGCAGAAGACCTGATGGCGAGCGTCGACGCACGGAATCGATCCGCGGACTGTCGTCCGGCGACATTCTTCAGACAGATACGCTCTGCGTGAGGCATTGGGCCGGGCGCGAGGAGCAACGATGATAGCGCTAAGAAAACCATTTTTGGTTGTCGGCTTCGCCGAGTCGAACAAATTCCTTCAAACGGGATACAGCAAGCGCGCTCATCTGCATTTAACGGCAGTTTATGCGGAATCTTTAACTCGACTACGGCCGTTTGAAACATGTGAACTCGTGAAACACGAGCGATCTGCGTCTTAACACGTAAGAGTCGCGGCTAAATTGTGCGAGGACAAACCCCGCGACACATTGCTAAAGAAACGCCGCGCGGATGCCGATAAACGTTCGCCTGCCCAGTCCGCCGCCGGCGGTCGAAGGCAGCGTCGCGCGATGCCGCGCGGCCTGTCTTCCGGGTAGTCGACGAGTCGGACAAGAAACAGACAATGCGCTTGAGCAAAACAGAATGGGTGTGGGTGGCCGTGGCGGCCGGATCGATTGCGTGCTTCGGCAGTTGGCTTCAGGGCGAAATGAATCGTGCGGCACTCGAGCGCACCCAGCGCGAAACCCAGGACATGCGCGGCACCTGCGCGGGTATGTCCGCACAGGACGCGCAGATGATGGACAAGGGCGCACTCTGGTGCGGCGAGGTCGGCGCGGAACGCGCGGATTCGCTCGCCAAGGAGTGAATCGCCGTCTTGTGCTCTGCCTGCGCGGAAGCGCGTGGGAACGTGCACCATCCGGGCAGCCGTGACAACCGCGACGTGAGGTGACGCACCCACCCACGCACGCACGCACGCACGCAAATTAGCCAACTTCATTACTGCGGCATTACGTGCGCGACACGTACGCGAGACGAGCGGACGTTGCCACCCGATCCGCATCAGCGACGCTTTCGCATCTCCACCACATTCACGCATTAGAAGCCAGCCTCTTGCGCCATCCGGTGTTTCACTAGCTACCCAATCTTTTTGAACTGATAAGCTTGGCGCGCGCTGCTGGCCGCCCCGGCTGGCAGCTTCAACCCAAGCCCGGTCGTGAGTCGCGCCGGGTGCCCCGCAGCGGCACAACCGCATGCGGGCGTATTTGAACTACACCGAGGAGTAAAACAGTGAAAAAACTGCTAGCGGCTTTGACGGTTGCTCTGCTTGCTACCGTCTCGATTGGCGCACACGCTAAAGATTGGTCGACCATCCGTTTCGGCGTTGACGCCAGCTACCCCCCGTTTGAGTCGAAGGGCTCGGACGGCAAGCTCGTTGGCTTCGATATCGACCTCGGCAATGAAATCTGCGCGCGCCTGAAGGCCAAGTGCGTGTGGGTCGAAAACGACTTCGACGGCATGATCCCGGCCCTGAAGGCGAAGAAGTTCGACGGCGTGCTGTCGTCGATGTCCATGACGCCGCAACGCGCCGAGCAGATCGCTTTCTCGAACAAACTGTTCAACACCCCGACGCGCCTCGTGGCGAAGAAGGGTTCGGGCATCCTGCCGACGGCCGACTCGCTCAAGGGCAAGACGGTTGGCGTGGAACAAGGCACGATCCAGGAAACGTACGCGAAGACGTACTGGGAAGCGAAGGGCACGAAGGTCGTGCCGTATCAGAACCAGGATCAGGTCTACGCCGACTTGCTGTCGGGCCGTCTGGACGCAGCGCTGCAAGACGCAGTGCAAGCTGAAATCGGCTTCCTGAAGACGCCGCGCGGCGCCGGCTTCGACTTCGTCGGCAAGAACCTCGACGATCCGAAGATCCTCGGCAACGGCGCAGGCATCGGCATGCGCAAGGAAGACACCGATCTGAAAGCGAAGGTCGACAAGGCAATCGCCGACATCATCAAGGACGGTACGTACAAGAAGCTCGAGAAGAAGTACTTCGACTTCGACGTGTACGGCGGCTAAGCTGGCCATGCGCGTCTGACGACGCGCCCTGCCGGTTTGCAGAAACGGGCTCCGCCACAGGCGGAGCCCGTTTCATTTACAGCGCCGCATAAAACCACACACTGCGTCATATCGGCTAAGATCGTGCGATCGAGGCGCCCGCAAAGCGCCGCCCGCCGGCCCGAGACTGACCGGCTATCAAGCAAGTTTCCCCACTGTTATCAACGAGATAGCGCGGCACGCCCAGTTGGCCGCGGATTTGAAAACCATGCAAACCCAAACCCATCCGCTGATTGCTCCGACGCTCGGCACCGCCCGCAACCTGACGAGTTTCCACTACGGTCCGGGCGGCGGCCAGAAGATTTACATCCAGTCGTCGCTGCACGCCGACGAACTGCCCGGCATGCTGGTCTCGTGGGCACTGCGCCGCAAGCTGACGGCGCTGGAAGCGGCCGGCAAGATTCGCGGCGAAGTCGTGATCGTGCCGGTGGCCAATCCGATCGGCCTGAATCAGCACTTTCTCGGCCATCTGACCGGGCGTTTCGAAACCAACACGGCGCAGAACTTCAACCGCAATTTCCACGATCTGTCGGCGCTGGTGCAGCCGGTGATCGAGTCGCGCCTGACTGACAATCTCGACGCAAACCGCACGGCGATCCGCACGGCCATGCGCGAGGCGCTCGACGCGCAAACGCCGCAGACCGAACTCGAATCGCAGCGCCTCGCGCTGCAAAAGCTTTCATACGACGCCGACGTCGTGCTCGATCTGCATTGCGACTGGGAAGCGGCGATGCACCTCTACACGAACCCGGACCTGTGGCCGGAAGTCGAGCCGCTCGCCTGCTACCTGGACGCCAAGGCATCGCTGCTCGCGCTCAATTCGGTGGGCAATCCGTTCGACGAAATTCACAGCTTCTGCTGGTCGGATCTGCGTGGCCGCTACGGCGACCGCTTCCCGATTCCGAACGGCTCGATCTCGGTCACGATCGAACTCCGCGGCCAGCGCGAAGTGTCGTACGAGTACGCCGAGCATGACGCGCAGGCGATCATCGAATACCTGACCTCGCGTGGCGTGATCGACGGCACGGCTGCCGCGCTGCCGCCGCTCGAATTCGCCGCCACGCCGCTCGCCGGCGCCGAGCCGATCGTCGCACCGATCAGCGGCGTGCTGGTGTATCGCTGTGAAGTGGGCACATGGGTCGACGTGGGTCATGAGATCGCCGATATCGTCGATCCGCTGACGGAGCAAGTCGTCACGCTCAAGAGCAGCGTGGCCGGCGTGCTGTACGCACGGCATTTGACGCGCTTTGCGACGGCCGGTCTGGAATTCGCGCGCATTGCCGGTGCGAAGGCGTTCCGCAGCGGCTCGCTGCTGAGCAACTAAGGCAAAAATCTCGCTCGTGCCGCCTTATCGCGCGGCACGACCGCGAGAGTTCGAGCCACAATGCAAATCGCCCGCTGAAACAGCGGGCGATTTGCATTTATGCGGCATCAGTCAAACCATGCTCAGAAAGCCGGGATGATCGCGCCTTTGAATTGCGTATCGATGTACTTGCGCACTTCGTCCGATTCGTACGCCGCCACCAGCTTCTTCACCCACGGCTGATTGCGGTCCTGCTCGCGCACCGCGATCAGATTCGCGTACGGGCCTTTCAGGTCTTCGATCGCGATTGCGTCTTTGGTCGGCTGCAGGCCGGCCTTGACCGCGTAATCGGTATTGATCGAAGCCGCGTCGAGGTCGCCGAGCGCACGCGGCAATTGCGCGGCATCGAGTTCCACCAGCTTGATCTTCTTCGGATTTTCAGCGACATCGAGCGGTGTCGCGTTCACGCCGTTCGTGCCGACGCCCGGCTTCAACTTGATCACACCGTACTTCTGCAAAAGCAGCAGCGCGCGATTGCCGTTGGACGGGTCATTCTGGATGCCGACCTTCGCGCCTTCCGGCAAGTCCTTGAGCGACTTGAGTTTCTTCGAATAGAAGCCCATCGGCGACACATAGGTCAGGCCGACGTTGACGATCTTGTAGCCGCGCTGCTTGATCTGACTGTCGAGAAACGGCTGGTGCTGAAAGCCGTTGGCGTCGAGGTCGCCCGCGTCGAGCGCAGCGTTCGGCTGCACATAATCGTTGAATTCGATGACTTTGACGTTCAGACCTTCGCGCGCCGCCACTTTCGTCACGACCGACCAGATTTGCGCGTCCGGGCCGCTCATCGTGCCGATCTTGAGTTGTTTGTCGTCCGCGTGCGCGAACGTGGCCGTCAGCGAAAAGGCGGCGATGGCGAGCAGGTTCTGGAGGATTGTCCGGCGTTGCATGCGTCTTCCTACATGTGATGTGTTGGTAGGCGCGCATCGTCGCATGCGGCTGCGACGGCGGAAAACCAATCGTTTTTCACACGCTTATACGCACGAGCGGGAAAAAGCTTATACGCGCGTGCCCTGCTCGATTTCAGTTGGCGAAGCTATGTGAGTGTCGCGCTCACGCGACAGATTCGGAAAATAAGCAAAGCTGTCACATACCTTACTCTGCGTTCCCTTAAATTTCGGGCCATCGCACGACCCGGCCAAAGAGCCCGGCGTCGCGATCGCTTAATTTTTAATCGGAGAAAGTCTTGAACAAAAAAGTATTTGCCGCCGCTACTCTCGCCGTCTTCGCCTCCGCTGCTCACGCGCAAAGCAGTGTCACCCTGTACGGCCTGATCGACGCCGGTATCAGCTACGTGAACAACTCGAAGACCGCAACGGGCCACGACAACCTCTTCAAGTACGACGACGGCGTCGCACAAGGCAGCCGTTGGGGCCTGCGCGGCACGGAAGACCTGGGTGGCGGCCTGAAGGCGCTGTTCGTGTTGGAGAACGGATTTAACAGCGGCAACGGCACGCTCGGCCAGGGCGGCGCGCTGTTCGGCCGTCAAGCGTTTGTCGGTCTGTCGCAGAACGGCGTCGGCTCGCTGACGTTCGGCCGTCAGTACTCGTTTTCGACGGACTATCTGGGCGGCAACTACTCGACCGGCGGCCAGACCGTCGCGGGTAACTACGCTTACCATATCAACGACGTCGACCAGTTGACGTCGAGCCGTATCAACAACGCAGTCAAGTTCAGCAGCGCGAATTTCGCGGGCCTGACCTTCGGCGCGATGTACGGCTTCTCGAACCAGGCTGGCGCATTCGCAGGCGCGCCGGCAACCGGCACGACCGCTGCACCGGTCGCGGGTTCGTCGCGCGCTTACAGCTTCGGCTTGAACTACGCAAACGGCCCGTTCGGCGTTGGCGCGGCATACACGGACATCCGGTATCCGGGTCAGGCAACCCCGACGTTCTCGACGGCCATGGCCAACGTGACGACGGGCACGGTCCGCGATCTGCGCACGTTCGGCGTGGGCGGCCGCTACTCGATCGGCGCGGCGACGCTGTGGGCGTTGTATACGAACACGCGCTTCGAACCGATCTCGGGCAGCTCGACGACGTTCACCGCGTACGAAGCGGGCGCGAAGTACGCGTTCACGCCGGCACTGACGGCAGGCGCGGGCTACACGTACATGCACCTGAGCGACGCGAGCACCGGCCACTGGAACCAGGTGGACCTGAGCGTCGACTACGCGCTGAGCAAGCGTACGGACGTGTATGCACTGGGTATCTATCAGATCGCTGCCGGCCGCAACAAGGGCCAGGATCTGCAGGCGCAGATCGGTTCGAGCACGAGCTACTTCAGCACGTCGGGCACGGGGTCGGACAACCAGCTGGCGTTCCGCGTCGGTATCCGTCATAAGTTCTAAGCGGGTTTCTCTCTGCAGGGAACGCGAATTCCTTGCTGGATTGAGAGTCTGGAAAAACGCCCTGCGGGGCGTTTTTCTTTTGGGACGACACAAGGACGTTCGCCGTACCCCACACACCACCCCACTTCTTCTTTAGATGCAAAAAACCGCTTGACTATCTATCTAGTAGTAGATAAAGTTCGCTCATGGAAACGACCCCGACAGTCCGCGAGCAGATTCTCGATCACGCCATCACGTTGATGATGCAGCGTGGCTACAACGGTTTCAGCTACCGCGACCTGTCCGAACTGGTCGGCGTCAAGACTTCGAGCATCCACTACTATTACCCGTCGAAAGACGATCTGGTGCTGGAGGCGGTCAACGAATACAGCAAGGAAGTGCTAGCTGCGCTGCACGCAATCGACGCCAAACTGCCGGCCAATACGAAGCTCAGCAAGTACACCCGGCTGTTTGGCAAAACGCTCGGCGACGGCGACCAGATTTGTCTGTGCGGCATGCTGGCGTCGGATATCGCGTCGTTGCCGGAGAACATTCGTGAGGCGATTCAGGCGTTTTTCAAAGCCAACGAAAAGTGGCTGGCGCAAGTGCTCGCACAAGGCGCGCAGGAGCGCACGCTGGTAGTGAACGGCAAGCCCGAGGCCGCCGCGCGTGCGCTGTACGCCGCGTATCAAGGCAGTGTGCTAGCAAGCCGGTTGTTCGGAACGAAGGCCCGGCTGGAAGATGTAGAAGCATCGTGGAAGAAATCGCAGTAGAGCTGTTACGGAGGTGGGCATCCGCCTCTTTATTTTTATCTTGCAGTCTACCTATAAGTAGATAGACTGCAAGCATGAGTTACCGGCGCGGATCACGCGTCCTTTTTTAGCCTCATTTATCTATCTAGTAGTAGATACCCAACTGAAGGAGTTGACCATGACCAAGATCGACAACGTGCTGTACCGCGCTCACGCCAAGGCAACCGGTGGCCGTGACGGCCGCGCCGTGGTGCCCGAAGGCAACCTCGACCTGAAGCTGACCACGCCGAAGCAACTCGGCGGTGCCGGTGGCGAGGGCACCAATCCTGAGCAACTGTTCGCGGCCGGCTACAGCGCGTGCTTCGTCGGTGCGATGAAGTTCGTCGCCGCGCGCGAGCGCATCGCGATTCCCGCTGACGTTTCCGTCGAGGGCAGCGTCGGCATCGGCGCGATCCCGAATGGCTTCGGAATCGAAGTGGAGTTGAAGATCTCGCTGCCCGGCATGGCGCAAGACGCGGCGCAGGCGCTCGTCGACAAGGCGCACATCGTGTGTCCGTATTCGAACGCTACGCGCAACAACATCGCCGTCACGCTCACGCTCGTCTAATCCCAAGCCCTCTTCCTGACTATTGCGCTCACCGGAGTTCATCATGATCAAGTTCGTCCCCGTGCTGCTGGCCTCTGCCCTCGCCTTCGGTTCCGCTTTTGCGGCAAGCCCCGCTGCACAAGCCACCCCCGACCGCTTAACGTCCGGCTTGCTGAGTGCGCTGAACAGCGGCAAGGGTCCCGCGATCAATACCTTGCCGCCTGCCCAGGCACGGCAAGTTCTGGTCGATGCACAGAACGGCGTGAAAGTCGATCTGTCGGGTATCGACGTCTCCAATCGCACCATCGAGCAGGACGGCATCAGCGTGCCGCTGACGATCGTCCGTCCGCACGGCGCAAGCGGAACGTTGCCCGTGTTCATGATCTTCCACGGTGGCGGCTGGATACTCGGCGACTTCCAGACTCACGAGCGTCTGGTGCGCGATCTGGTGGTGCAATCGGGCGCCGTCGCGGTCTTCGTGAACTACACGCCTTCGCCGGAGGCTCGCTATCCGGTCGCGATCAACCAGGGCTATGCCGCCACGAAGTGGGTTGCCGCGCACGGCGACGAAATCGGCGTGGACGGCAATCGCCTCGCCGTGGTCGGCAACAGCGTCGGCGGCAACATGGCCGCGGTGGTGAGCCTGATGGCGAAAGACAAGCAAGGCCCGGCAATCCGCTTCCAGGGATTGATGTGGCCCGTCACGGACAATAATTTCAACGACGGCTCGTACAATCAGTTCCAGCAAGGCCACTTTCTGACCCGGCCGATGATGAAGTGGTTCTGGGACGCCTACACGAAAGATCCGAAGCAGCGCAACGAGATCTATGCGTCGCCGCTGCGCGCAACGACGGAGCAGTTGAAAGGCTTGCCGCCGGCGCTGATTCAGGTCGCCGAATCCGACGTGCTGCGTGACGAAGGCGAAGCTTACGGCCGCAAGCTCGACGCAGCCGGTGACGAAGTGGCCACCGTCCGTTACGACGGCACGATTCACGACTTCGGGTTGCTCAACGCGCTGGCCGAAGATGCGCCGACCAAAGCGGCCACGCGGCAACTCGCTAACGAACTGAAGCAACGTCTGCAGTAAGGCCCGCAGTAAAGCCTTTGGCAAGCGGCTGCGGCGCGGGTATCGTCGATACTCGCGCCGCGGCTGATCCGGCTCGCACGCTATGCGGTATCGTGCTGGTTCCGGTCATCCGACCATGCCGACGCCAGGGAGCAGCACGCCATGACCACCACGCCGCAGACCATTGAAATCGAAACCGCACCGAATCCTGAATTTGCCGTGATCCTGCTGCATGGTCTCGGTGCCGACGCCAACGACTTCGTGCCGCTGGTGCCGGAATTGCGTCTCGCCAATGAACCCGCCGTGCGTTTCGTGTTTCCCAACGCGCCGGAGATGGCGGTGACCGCGAACAACGGCTACGTGATGCGCGCGTGGTACGACATCCGCTCGTTCCAGTCGATCGAGCGCCAGGTCGACGAGGCGGGCATCGAAGCGTCTTGCGCATCCGTGCGGCAACTGATCGCCGGGCAGAACGAGCGCGGCATTCCGACCTCGAAAATATTTCTCGCCGGCTTTTCGCAGGGTGGCGCGATGACATACACAGTGGGGCTCACGCATCCGGCGACGCTTGGCGGGTTGATCGTCATGTCAGGTTACTTGCCCTCCAGAGCCTTTATCCAGCGTCACCTCGCACCCGCGAACCACGCAACGCCGATCTTTGCCGCGCACGGCGAATACGACGAGGTATTGCCGATCCAGCTCGGCGAGGCCGCGCGCGACTTTGCGCTGGCGCAGGGCAACAAGGTCGAATGGCATGCCTATCCGATGGAACATTCCGTGTGCGGTGAAGAAGTCGCCGCACTGCGCGAGTGGCTCGGTGCGCGTATCGCGGCACTGGCGTAGAGCGCCGGGCGCGCCGAACTCTTTCAGAATCTTGCGGCGGCAGCGGCCGGTCGCCCGCACCGCCTCGCGATCCACCTGACGGACGTCAAGAAATCCCGCACCTTTAGGCATTTGAAGTCTGGTACGCTGCGCCCTTTGCTACCGCTTGAATTGGACTCGATGGAAACCCCTTTCAATGATCGTGGCGTGTCGGTCACGCGCAATGCACTCTCGGCCGCCGGTCAGGTCTTTCCGCTGCGCGATATCGTGAGCGTGCAGGTCGTCACCGTGCAGAAGAACAAGGCCTTGCCACTCGCGATTTCGCTCGTCGGCCTCGCCGGCGCTATTGTCGGCGGGATATTGCGCTCGCCAGTCGGCATGGTGTGCGGCACGATGCTGGCCGTGGTCGGCTGGCTCACCTGGGCGACTCAGGACATCACCCATCGCCTGATGGTGCAAACCGCGAATGGCGAGCGCGAAGCGCTGATGAGCACCGATCGTGATTTCGTCGAGCGCGTCGGCGCGGCCGTGAACGAAGCCAAAAGCACAGCCGCCACGCCGAAGGTCTGACGGCGCGCTCAGCCACGCGCCGCGCCGCACGGGGCAAGCGTGGGGCAGATGGCCCACGTGGGCCACACGCCGCGCAGCGGCAAATTGCCACCCGCCGTGTTAACACAATTTTGATTCGCCGCGCAGCAGCTTTTGCGCGCCGTTGAGGCGCGCGTGGTTAGAGTGAGCTGGTGTCAACAACGCGCCGCCCGCCGGGTCGGCGCAATCACGATGCTCACTTTCGTTGCAACGTCCGATCCCTCCGCCACGCGCAACTCGCGCACGCCGCGCATGGCGCGCCGCACGCATGTGGTCGTGCCGCTCGTCATTATCGAAGTCACCGTGCCCGGCACCTCGTCGGCCAATGGGCGGCGCGCGCTACACGCCGCGCTCGGCGAAGATCTGCGTCTCTATGTCGTCACCGTCGATCAGCAACGCGAGCGCGTGACGTTTCGCGTGGAAGTGACCTCCCGCACCCTCGACGACGTGATCGGCCTGCTGACCGCCGCGCTCGATCGCGCTACGCTTGGCCGCGCGCAGGCAACCGTGATCCGTCGTCCGCGCGAACATTGACGTAGATCGAAACTTGCATGCGCCGCTTTCCCGCCGCATGCAAACCTTCACACATCTTTGCAATTGCGCTCGAGTGGCCATGTAGAGTCGCCGCTCCTGTTATTGCGTGTTCCTTCCCGCAGGCCTGCACGCGTCGCGGTTTCACTGTCCACGCAGGGGCAATCCAGTGAGATTGCTCCCGCGTGTTGTCCGCCTCGCGGCTCGCGATGCCTCGCCTTCGTCAGGGACCGCCTTTTTGCAAAGCGTAATCTATGCTCCTGTCGTCTCCTGGCGCCCCGCGCCGGCATTTGCGCCTCAGCGGGCGCCGTTCTGGCGCGGCCGCGCTCGTCATCACTGCCGCGCTCGTCGCGCTAAGCGGCTGCGCTGTCACCTTCCCCACTCCCACGCCGCCTGCGCCCGCTGCCACGCTGCTCAACGGCGGCAACGACGGCCTGCTGATTCCGCTGCAGGTGGATCGCGCCGACAGGGACCAGGCGCGCCTCGGCTTGCCGATCCAACTCGACGGCAAGGCGGTCTACATGGCACTCGACACGGGCACGCAAGGCGTGCGCGTGCTGAAGTCGGTCTTGCCCGCCACCGCCTATCCGAACGCCGGGCCGGTGAGTTCGCTGCCGTTGACGAACGGCGCACAGGTCTCCGGCGCCGCCGTGAAAATACCGATGAGCATTGCGGGGACGAAGCCGGCGCAGATCGACGCGCAAGCCGTGGACGTGGTGAATTGCCAGTCCACCTCACGGCACTGTGTGGGCATGGACGGTTATACCGCTGAATTCGGCTGGGCGTTTTCCGGTCTATTCGGCATCGGCGCGGCGCAACCGGACGACACCTGCTGCACCCAGCCGCTGCGTGCTCTGCCCGGCAATATCGGCCAACGCTACCTGGTGCATGCGAACTTCGCGAAACCTTTCCTCGTGCTGAGTCCGTCGAACGCAATCACGAAGGACTACACGATGGTGCCGATGACCGTCTTGCAGGACGGCACGACGCAATGGCCGAGAGGTTGCGTCAACGTGGGCGACAAAATGACGTTTTGCGCGCCGCTGGTGTTCGCCACGGCCAGCAGCGACATGATCCGCATCGAAATGGACAAGGCGCCGAACTGGACCGGCGACGACGACATCGGCAAGGTGCTCAACCAGGGCAACTACAATGCGGCCGTGGGCTCGGGCAAATGGGTGCATCGCTATGAAGGCGCGCAGGTCACGATCGTCAAGGCGAAACCGGGCGCCGACCGTATCGTGATCGGCCTGATGGGCATGCAGAATATCGACGTGCTGTTCGACTTCCCGCACGGCCAGATAGGCCTGCGTGCCGCACGCGAGGTCGAGAAGCTCGCGCAGTAAGCGCCGCGGTGGCGAGAGCCACTGCCACAGCCAGCGAAATGAAAAGGCCGCACGACACACCATCGCGCGGCCTTTCCGCTTAAGCCCCACATCGGAGCGCTCAGTTCGCTAATCGATCTCGAGCGGACTCACATGCCAGATGTTGCGCGCATATTCGCCGATCGTGCGATCCGACGAAAACTGCCCCATGCCCGCCACATTCTCGATCGCGCTGTCGGTCCACGCGCGCTTGTCGACGAAGCGCGCGTCCACTTCGTTCTGCGCCTTCGCGAACGCGGCAAAATCGGCCAGCACCATGTAGTGATCGCCCCAGTCGACCAGCGTGTGGAAAATATCCGAGAAGCGCAGCGGATCGTCCGGCGAAAAGAAACCCGTGCGGATCTGGTCGAGCGCCATGCGCAGCTCGGGGTTCTCTTCGTAGATTTGCCGCGGCCGGTAGCCGGTGGCGCGCAGGCTGTCCACTTCGTCGGCGGTATGGCCGAAGATGAAGATGTTCTCGCGCCCCACCGCATCGCAGATCTCAATGTTCGCGCCGTCCATCGTGCCGATCGTCAACGCGCCGTTGAGCGCGAGTTTCATGTTGCCGGTCCCCGATGCTTCCGTGCCCGCCATCGAAATCTGCTCCGACAGATCAGCGGCAGGAATAATCAGTTCTGCCACGCTTACGCCGTAGTTCGGCACGAACACCACTTTCAGGCGGTCGCCGATCAGCGGATCGTGATTGACCTTCTGACTGACATCGCCGATCAGCTTGATGATCGTCTTCGCCATCCGGTATGCTGACGCGGCCTTGCCGGCGAACAGCACCACGCGAGGCACCCAGTCACGCTCGGGATGCGCGCGAATCTGGTTGTAGCGCACGATCACGTGCAGCACGTTGAGCAGTTGCCGCTTGTATTCGTGAATGCGCTTGACCTGCAGATCGAAGAGCGCATCCGGATCGAAACGCAGCTTGGTGTGATGGGCGAGGCGATGCACGAGCCGCAGCTTGTTCTGCCGCTTCGCTTCACGGAAGGCCTCAATAAAACCGCTGTCGTTGCGCAGGTTTCGCAGTTGCTCCAGCTCGAACAGATTGGTGCGCCAGTGCTTGCCGATCTGCTGGTCGATCAGCGACGACAGCGACGGGCTCGCCTGGGCGAGCCAGCGGCGCGGTGTGATGCCGTTCGTGACGTTGGTGAAGCGGTCCGGGTAGATGCGCGCGAAGTCGGCGAAAATATCGCGGGTCATCAGTTGCGAATGCAGCTTCGACACGCCGTTCACCTTCTGACTCGCAACGATCGCCAGATAGGCCATCCGCACGCGCCGCTGCCCGTATTCGTCGACGAGCGAAATGCGGCGGATCATCTCGCCGTCATGTCCCGAATGCTCGCTGACATGCTTGAGAAACTGCGCGTTGATCTCGAAGATGATCTCGAGATGCCGCGGCAACAGGCGCGCGAGCATCTCCACGTCCCACGTCTCGAGCGCTTCGGGCATCAGCGTGTGGTTCGTGTACGAGAAAATCTGCGTGACATGCTTCCACGCCTTATCCCACTGCAGATGATGGACATCCACCAGCAAACGCATCAGCTCGGGAATCGCCAGCACGGGGTGCGTATCGTTCAGATGCACCGCCACCTTTTCGGAGAAGCGGCCGAACGTGCTGTGCGTGCGCTGATAGCGGCGAATCAGATCCTGCATGGTCGCCGAAACGAAAAAGTACTCCTGACGCAGACGCAGTTCGCGGCCGGCCGGCGTCGAGTCGTCCGGATACAGCAGGCGCGAGACGTTCTCCGACATGTTCTTCGTGTCGACCGCGTTGCGGTAGTCGCCGCGATTGAACGCGCCCAGATCGAGCTCTTCGGTCGCGCGCGCCGACCACAGGCGCAGCGTGTTGGTCGCGTCCGTGTCGTAACCGGGAATGACGGTGTCGTAGGCGGTGGCGTTCACGTGCTCCGTGTCGATCCATTCGACATGCTCGCCACGCTGCACCGTGCGCCCGCCGAAGTGAACCATGTACGTGACTTCCGGCCGCGGAAACTCCCACGGATTGCCCGCGCGCAACCAGTAGTCCGGCGCTTCGACCTGCTCGCCGTTGACGATCTCCTGACGGAACATGCCGTATTCGTAACGGATGCCATATCCGAAACCCGGAATGCCGAGCGTCGCCATCGAATCGAGGAAGCAGGCCGCGAGCCGGCCGAGGCCGCCGTTGCCGAGCGCGGCGTCCGGCTCGATATCGGTCAGCGCCTCCATATCGACGCCCAGACTCGCGAGCGCTTCCTTCATCTGGTCGTGGATGCCGAGCGCCAGCAAGGCATTCGTAAAGGTCCGGCCGATCAGGAATTCCATCGACAGGTAGTAGACGCGCTTCACGTCCTGTTCGTACTGCAGGCGCGTGGTCTTCATCCAGCGCGCGACCAGCCGGTCGCGCACGGCAAGCGCCGCGGCGTGCAGCCAGTCATGCGGATGCGCGGTGACGGCGTCCTTGCCGACACCGTACATCATGCGGTTGGAAATTGAGCGCCGTAGCGCGTCGACGGTACTGTTGAGCTGGTCGAATTCCAGATCGACGGCTGTCATCGAAGCCTCCGGGGAAAGAGCGACGCGGCATACGCGAACCGCACAGATGACGGACGGGAGGCGCGTGCCGGTCAGGCGGGTTAAGAATCAGAGTAGGACATTCTACGGCCACCGGGCACCGGCGAGCGCGAGCGCTTGCTCACGCACATGCCATGCCCGCCGACACACGGTAGCACACCGCTTTTTCGCACACGGGCGGTGCAACGCGCGTGTGGATGGCACTGCGCGCGTGCATCGGCTGCGCAAAACAGGCAAACGATTGCGTATCTCCAGATACGCGGTGAGTGAAAGCAACGCCATTATTTTTTCGCGGCATGACGCGCGGATGAATGCGGCTATGGACCAGGTGTGTGGTGGAATGAGAGCGCATCGTCTGCCAGGCGGTTGTGCCGGAAGGCGTGTCACAACGTGCGCACCGGCCAGTTCGTGGACGCCGCCCGGGCTTGACCGTTAGTTGCAATATGAACGTGAAATCGATGCGCTCCGCGCCGTCGTCTTCAGCACGATTTCCGCGCCTCTGTAACAATCGCTACATTCGCCGCGCGCCCTGCCCTGATACGCTTCAAAAACGCCGGATTCAGGCTACGCGCGCCTATCGCCAAGCAACCCCTGCCGCTCGCGCACCACGCTTCTCGACTCGTGCTGCGCGTCGGCATGCCTAACCCGACGAGCCAAGCCTTGTCCGACAAACCCAGCGCAACCGCAGCCCAGCCCTTCCCGGCGGACGCACCGATGTCCGCCGCCAACCGCCGCGCGATGGCCGCGATCATGCTCGCCGTCGCGCTCGCCACGCTCGACACCGCCATCGCCAATACCGCGCTGCCCGCCATTGCCGCCGACCTGCATGCGGCGCCCGCGGCGTCGGTGTGGATCATCAACGCGTATCAACTCGCGATGGTCGCGACACTCCTGCCGCTTGCCGCGCTCGGCGATATCGTCGGGCATCGGCGGATCTATATCAGCGGCATTGCGCTGTTCACGCTGGCATCGCTGGCGTGCTCGCTCGCGTCCACGCTGCCGCTGCTCGCCGCCGCGCGCGTCGTGCAAGGCCTCGGCGCGAGCGCGATCATGAGCGTGAATACCGCGTTGATCCGCTATCTGTATCCGCCCCACCGGCTTGGACGCGGCCTCGGCACCAACGCGCTGATCGTCGGCGTGTCGTTCGCGGTCGGGCCGACGGTGGCTTCGCTGATTCTGTCCGTCGCCGCGTGGCCCTGGCTGTTCGCGGTCAACGTGCCGCTCGGCCTGCTGGCTTTGGGCTTCGCCTGGCCGGCCTTGCCGCACACCGAACGCGGCAGGCACAACTTCGATCCGGTTGCCGCGCTCCTGAATGTGGTCACGTTTGCCGCGCTGATCTTCGCGCTAGGCGAGGCGGCCCAGCGGGCCTCGACGCAACTGGTGCTGAGCGCCGCGGCTGTCGCGGTCGTGTTCGGGCTGTTGCTGATTCGCCGCGAAGCCGGCCACCCGGCACCGATGCTGCCGGTCGATCTGTTCCGGCGGCCGGTATTCGCGTTGTCGGCGGTGACCGCGGTTTGCTCGTTTGCCGCGCAAGGGCTGGCGTTCGTCTCGCTGCCGTTC
The DNA here is from genome assembly GCF_046028085.1 of Paraburkholderia sp. RL17-380-BIE-A. Lineage (NCBI taxonomy): Bacteria > Pseudomonadati > Pseudomonadota > Betaproteobacteria > Burkholderiales > Burkholderiaceae > Paraburkholderia > Paraburkholderia sp. RL17-380-BIE-A. The sequence continues at coordinate 229,433 of NZ_JARESQ010000012.1, read as the reverse complement.
TACTTCGAGGACGTGCTGCATCGCAGTCAGGTCGAAACCGGCTTTCTGATGACGCCGTGGCCGGTGGTGGTCGCGCTTGCCGCGCCGCTGGCGGGCAATCTGTCCGATCGCTATCCGCCGGGGCTGCTCGGTGCGATCGGCCTCGCGGTGATGTCGGCCGGGATGGCTTCGCTCGCGCTGTTGCCGGTTCATCCGCACGTGCTCGACATCGGCATTCGCATGGCAATTTGCGGCGCGGGCTTCGGCTTCTTCCAGTCGCCGAATCTGAAAGCGTTGATGGCGAGCGCGCCGCCCGAGCGCAGCGGCGGCGCCAGCGGGATCGTTGCGACCGCGCGGCTGCTCGGGCAGACCACCGGCGCCGCGCTGGTCGCGTTGAGCTTCGGGATTGCGGGCCGGCATGGCCCGACGCTGGCGCTCAGCACCGGCGCCTTCTTTGCGGGCGCGGCGAGTCTGGCGAGCGGGTTGCGTTTGCTGGCGCCGTCACATCGGTCGGGTGTGCACGCGAAAGCGTCGATGAAATGAACAAAGTGGGGGCACTGGGGTGACAGTGCGTCCGCTTTGTTTTTGGTGCTTTGCTTTTGGTGCTTTGCCTTACCGCGTTGCCTCGCCGCAATGCCGCGTTTTCGCGGCGGGGCGCTGCTCTGCCCCGCTGCGTTCCAGCCTTCCTTGCAGCCTACCCAACCGCGCGCCCCACCGGCAGCCACTCACCGCGCCGCGAAATACGCCTTCACCGCAGCGATGAACGTATCGATATCCCCGCGCGACACGTCCTTATGCGTCACGAATCGCGACGCATACAGCATCTGCGTGAGAATCCCGCGCTCCTTGAGCCACGCTTCGAGCGGCGCGCAATGCTGCTGCGGAAACTGAGCGAACACCATATTGGTCGCGACCGACTGCACCTTGACGTGCTCGATGCCTTCCAGACCCGCTGCCAGATGCGCGGCGTGCGCGTGGTCGTCGGCGAGACGCTCGACGTTGTGATCCAGCGCGTACAGGCAAGCGGCCGCCAGGATGCCGGCCTGACGCATGCCGCCGCCCAGCACCTTGCGCCAGCGGTGCGCCACGTCGATCAGCGCCTGGCTGCCGACCAGCACTGAGCCGACCGGCGCGCCGAGTCCCTTCGAAAAACAGATCGAGATCGAATCGAACGGTTCACACAATGCCGCGACCGGCTTGCCCGACGCGACCGCCGCGTTGTAGACGCGTGCGCCGTCGAGATGAACGGACAGCCCGCGCTGACGCGCAAGCTGCACGGCCTCCGTGACATAAGCCGCCGGCAGCACCTTGCCGCCGATGGTGTTCTCCAACGCCAGCAGCCGCGTGCGTGCGAAGTGGTTGTCGATGGGCTTGATCGCGGCGGCGATCTTCTCCAGCGGGATCGAACCGTCCGCGGCATTCTCGAGCGGCTGCGGCTGAATGCTGCCGAGCACTGCGGCGCCGCCGCCTTCGTACTTGTAGGTGTGAGCCAACTGCCCGACGATGTATTCGTCGCCGCGCGCACAGTGCGCCATCAAGGCAGCGAGGTTGCTTTGCGTGCCGCTCGGGAAGAACAGACCCGCCTCCTTGCCGGCGCGTTCGGCAGCCGTGGCCAGCAGACGCAGCACGGTGGGGTCGTCGCCCCAGACGTCGTCGCCCACTTCGGCGGCCGACATGGCCGCGAGCATCGCCGGACTCGGACGGGTTACGGTATCGCTGCGCAAATCGATCATTGTGTGTCCCTGTGCGTCTATGAATGACAGCCTGCGACGGCCGGTCGCCACACCGCTGCGTCGCTGCCGACGGGCGAGCCCGCCGCAGGCAGTTTAGCCACACAGTATATTCAATTAACGCTGCGCTGAAATCGCGCTAAACAGGAAGCTTCATCCGCCCGGCTTCGGCAGCCAGGCAAGCGGATCGACGGGCTGGCCGTTCTGACGGACCTCGAACTGGATCGACGCGACGCCGCGGCTGTCCACCCCGACTTCGCCGATGGTTTGCCCTTGCGCGACCGCGTCGCCTTCCTTGACCAGCAGCGTGCTGTTCTGCCCGTAGGCGGTAATCAACGAATCGTCGTGTTTGATGATGATGAGCGGGCCGTACGCTTCGATACCCGAGCCCGCGTAGACCACGCGGCCGGTGGCGGCCGCCTTGACCGGATCGCCCGGCCGTCCGCCGATCACGATGCCGTTCGACTTGCCCGGCGCGAACGCTCTGAGCACCGGCCCTCGAACCGGCCATTGCAACACGCCTTGCTGTGGCCCGGCGGACGCCGTGGGCGCGCCGGGCGCCGTAGCGGGACCATTCGGCGCGACAGCGACTGGCGGCGTCACCACACTGCCCGAGGCCATTGGCGGCGACACCCGCAGCACTTGCCCCGGATTGACCGCGGCGTTGGCCGCGAGGCCATTCCACGCCGCGATTTCCTGAGGTTTATGGCCGTAAGCCGACGCAATGGCGCCGATCGTGTCACCCGGATTGACCCGGTAAAAACCGGCGGGAACAGGAACCGTGCTGAGCGTGGTCGGCCGGGACGGCGTGCTGCTGTAAAACGGCGTGCTGTCCCACGGCATCGTCGTGCAGCCGCTGAACATCACGCCGAGCGCGGCGGCTGTCAGCCACCGGGTCCCCGTCAATTGCCATGGTCTTGTCATGTGATTTTCCTCGACTCTTTATTCAATCAATCGGATTCAATCGATGGCCAAGCATTTGCCGTGCCGCGCGTCGCGCGCGATCTCCCACGCCCTCGCGGGCGCCGCGGCGGCTCTCCATTATGCCGCCGCGCGCGACGATCACCGCGCCGGTATGGCACCGCCCTTGCGCCAACCTTCAGACGCTGCCCTCCGACTCGACTACCAGAATGCGCGCCGCGCCGATCGGATGTGCCACATGTTCGGTACCCACCGCGGCGTAAAACACGTCGCCCGTTTCCAGAACGGCCGACTTTTCGACTCCGCCCTCGCGATAGCGCATCTCGACGCGGCCATCGAGCACGGCGAACACTTCCTCGCCGTCGTTTACATGCCACTTATAGGGTTGATCGGTCCAATGCAGCCGCGTCGTAATGCCGCCCATGTTGGCGATATCGAGCGCGCCCCAGGCGCGCGGCGCGGTGAAATCCTTGCTGCGAATGATCTTCATGGTCACCAGACAGTTAAGAAGAAACAACGCCGCCAGTCGCGGCCCGCCGCGCGCGGCGGCTTGGTCTGACGGGCGCGAGCCTCCTAGCGGCTGGCCTCATTATAGGTGTGGCAGGCGGCTTGCTCGCCGCCAACGGGCCGCGCGGCCGATTCGTGTGATCATTGAATCATTGGAGCCCTGGCCTATACTCAGTCTTGCTGTCGGCACGCCACAAGCTAACGTCTGAAATCTGCTAGGGAGTTGAGGATGAACAAAGCCACTTTTCTGGCCGTGCAACTCAACGTCGACGATATTGCGGCGTCGCCGGGTCTGGTCGAGCTTTTGAACACGCACCTGGTTTTCGCCGCCGACGTGGCCGAAGCCGCCGACGCCCTGGTACAACTGGCCAGCGTCGCCGGGTTGTCGAGTGGCGTGGAAGCGAGCGTCGAGATTCCCGCTGTGGCGATCGAGCGCTTGCGCGAGGCGCTCGACAATCTGAGCGGCTACGACGAATCCTGGCTGCTGGCCCTCGAACCCAGCCGCGCCTTATTCGATGAAATAGGCCGCCGGCATCGCTCGCTGCATTAAGACGTACGCCCCCGCCTACACCCGCAATGCCCTGACCCCGGCGCCCATTCCCGGGCGCCGCTGGTCCGCCGCTTATTATTCACCGCCCGGCCTGCCACAGATGCACGCGCCCAAGCCGCGCCGTAAACGACAAACGCCGCCCGGCAATCCGGACGGCATTTCTATTTGCGCGTCGCCTGTCAGTCAGGCGACGTTCCCATCACATTCGGCGCGAATTAGTTGCCGAAGTAGACCGAGTTACGGTCGTTGCTGCTCAGCGGACGGCCGGCTTGCGAACTGCCGGCGATAGGTGCGCCGTAGCCGCTGTTCACGGCTTGGGCAGTACCGTTTTGAGCATCGACGCGAGCCTGAGCGGCCTGCAGGTTAGACGGGTAGTCGGTATGATCGCCCACCGGGTTGTAGCCGGCCTTTTCCAGTTGAACCAGTTCAGCGCGGACTTGAGCGCGCGTCACCGGCTGGTTCGATTGAGCAAACGAAGCAACGGGAGCAACCAGAGCGGCGGCAACGACGACTGCAGAGATAAGGGACTTCATGATGTAAACCTCCAGAACTTGTTTTAATGCGCCTGGGACTTGGTGTCCCGCAGCGGTTAAGTAGAAGTTTAGGAGTGTCGACACCTAGGGGAAACCCCTAAAACGACGAAACTCTATTTCAAAAATAGCAATAGTAGGCGGCGCATCGCCCGTCCAGCCTACCTCTGCGCCGCCCTTCAGCAACAATTTCCTGTCTCGAATTTAAAGCGCCTGCGCAGCCCGGCACGCCTTGATGCAAGGACGCGCCGGGCCGTCATTCAAACGCTCAGCTCCAGTCCGCGTGGAAGCTGCCCGGCTTGTCGGTGCGTTCGAAAGTATGCGCGCCGAAGAAATCGCGCTGTGCCTGCACCAGGTTCGCCGGCAGGCGTTCCGAACGATACGCGTCGAAATACGCGATTGCCGAGGCGAAAGCCGGCACCGGCACGCCCGCGTTGATCGCCGCGATCACCACCTCGCGCAAGGCCGACTGGTAGTTCTTTGCGATGTCGCGGAAATACGGATCGAGCAGCAGATTGGCGATCGCTTTGTCCTTCGTATAAGCGTCCGTGATCTTTTGCAGGAAGCGGGCGCGGATGATACAGCCGGCGCGGAAGATCTTCGCGATCGTGCCGTAATCCAGATCCCACTTGTACTCTTCCGAGGCGGCGCGCAGTTGCGCGAAGCCTTGCGCGTACGAGATCACCTTGCTGAAGTAAAGCGCGCGGCGCACCGACTCGATGAACGCCTGACGCTCGGCGGCGAGCGGCTTGGCCGCCGGGCCCTCCAGCACTTTGCTCGCGGCCACGCGCTGCGTCTTCAGCGACGACAGCACGCGCGCGAAGACGGCTTCCGTAATCAGCGGCAGCGGCGCGCCGAGATCGAGCGCGTTCTGGCTGGTCCACTTGCCGGTGCCCTTCTGCGCGGCGCGATCCAGGATCACGTCGACCAGATCCTTGCCGGTTTCTTCGTCTTTCTTGCTGAAAATCTTCGAGGTGATTTCTATCAGATAGCTGTCGAGCTCGCCCTCGTTCCACTCGGTGTAGACCTTGCCCAGCTCTTCGTTCGAGAGTCCGACCACCTGCTTGAGCACCGCGTAGCTTTCCGCGATCAGCTGCATGTCGCCGTATTCGATGCCGTTGTGCACCATCTTCACGAAGTGGCCCGCGCCGTCCGGTCCCATATAGGCGACGCACGGCTCGCCGTCCGGCGCCTTGGCGGCGATTTCGGTGAGGATCGGGGCCACGAGGTCGTAGGCGTCGCGCTGGCCGCCCGGCATGATCGACGGGCCTTTCAATGCGCCTTCCTCACCGCCCGAGACGCCGGTGCCGATGAAATGCAGGCCGGACTTGGCGAGATCCTGATTGCGACGGATCGTGTCGGTGAAATGCGTGTTGCCGCCGTCGATCAGAATGTCGCCCTTGTCGAGGAGCGGTTTCAACTGGTTGATCGTGGCGTCGGTGCCCTCGCCTGCCTTGACCATCAGCAGAATGCGGCGCGGCTTTTCCAGCGACTCCACGAATTCTTCCAACGTGAAGGCCGGCACCAGCTTCCTGTCCGGATATTCGGCGACGAGTTCGTCGGTTTTCTCGCGGCTACGGTTGTACACCGACACCGCGTGGCCGCGGCTCTCGATGTTGAGCGCCAGATTGCGGCCCATGACCGCCAGCCCCACCACGCCGATTGCCTGTTTGCCCATGTGAATTCTCCAGAGTCCAAAAAATGTCGTGACGCCGCGCCGGAAGGAACGTCGGCGGGCGTCGAGGGTGAAAGAATAAAAGAATTGCCGGCTTGCCGCTCGCCGGCAGGCAGCGGGCGGCGCAATTCATTGCGTCGAACGTTAGTCAGACCCGCGCCGCACCCGCGCGTTTCGTCAACACCAGACTGAAATTGTTGGCCGGCATGGCGACCGGCTCGTCGCACACGAATCCGACCGAAGCGCCCAGCGCCACCACGGCTTCCATGTCGCGCACGCCCCATGCCGGGTCGCGGCCGCGCAACTGCTGATCGAACGCCTCGTTGCTCGGTGAAGTATGCGCGCCGCCGCGTTTGTAAGGACCGTAGAGATACAGCACGCCGCCCTCCACGAGACGGCGGCTCGCCCCCGCGAACAGCGCCTGCGTCGCGCTCCACGGTGAGATGTGAATCATGTTGATGCAGACCACGGCGTCGAGCGTATCCACGCCCCAATCCGGCTGATGCACGTCGAGCGCGAGCGGCGCGCGCACGTTCGCGAGCCCCTCGTGCGCGATCCACGCCGCGATCGACTCGCGCGCTGTGGCATCGGCATCGCTCGGTTGCCAGTCGAGCCCGGGCATGGCGCGCGCAAAGCAGATCGCGTGCTGGCCCGTGCCGCTCGCAATTTCGAGCACGCGGCCGGTGGCCGGCAGCGCTTCGCGCAGCACGGCGAGAATCGGTTCACGGTTGCGTTCGGCGGATGGCGAACGTTGCCGCAACGCCAGATGGGAGTCTGTCATGGTCAGCTTTGGTTTCAGTACAAGGCCGTGCGCACGCGTTCGGCGAGTTCGCGATCGTAGGTCGCCGCGTCGAACTGCGCACCGTTGATACGCCGATGAATCTCGCCGGCGCTCGGCAGGCGCGAGCGCTCGACGTAATGCGCCGGATCCCATAATTTCGAACGCACCAACGCTTTCGAGCAATGAAAGTAGACGCTGTCCACGTCGATCAGCAGCACGGTGCGCGGCAGTTTACCTGCGACAGCGAAACTGTCCAGCCATTGCGGATCGTCGGTAATACGGCCGCGCCCGTTCACGCGCAAGCTCTCGCCCACGCCGGGGATGATGAAGAGCAGCGCCAGACGCGGCTCAACGATGATATTGCGCAGACTGTCGAGGCGATTGTTGCCGATGCGATCCGGCAGCGCGAGCGTGCGTTCGTCGACGATACGCACAAAGCCCGGCGCGTCCCCGCGCGGCGAACAGTCGAGGCCTTCAGGGCCGGCGGTGGCGAGCACAGCGAACGGCGCGACTTCGATGAACGCGCGATAGTCTTCGTTGATAAACGAAATCTCTTTACGCACCGCGCGCTCGTGCGGCTGACCGTAGAGGGCTTCGAGCTGTGCGATCGTCGTCAACATGAATTTTCCTTTCGGGTTGCGTTCTTTTGTCGGGCCGACCGTTCAATCCAGCGCCAGCCGGCCGGCCAGCGCGGTCAACGTCTCGGCGCACGGCGCCGCGATTTTCAGCGAAAGCAAAGGATCCGCGCGCGTGCGCCCCAGGTTGATCGCAACCACCGGCTTGCGCTGCTTTTGCGCCCACACGCAAAAGCGGTAGCCAGAGTAGACCATCAGCGACGAGCCGACCACGAGCACGGCGTCCGCCGCGTCGAGCGCATGCGAGGCCGCCTCCACGCGCTCCTTCGGCACGCTTTCGCCGAAGAACACCACCGCGGGCTTCAGCAGGCCGCCGCAGTTCGGGCAGGCCGGAATGCGAAACCCGCCAAGGTCGTGCCACTCGAGATGCGCGTCGCCATCCGCGGCGGTTTCGGCCGTCACGTTCAGGAGCGCGGGATTGTCCGCTTCGAGGGTCTGCTGGATCGACGCGCGCGAATGCTGCATGCCGCAGTCCAGACACGTCACACCGTTGATACCGCCATGCAGTTCGATCACCTCGCGGCTGCCCGCCCGCTGATGCAGGCCGTCCACGTTCTGCGTGACCAGCGTCGGCACATGGCCGGCCGCTTCGAGCCGCGCGAGCGCGGTATGCGCGGCGTTCGGCTCAGCGTGCGCGACCACCGGCCAGCCGACCATGCTGCGCGCCCAGTAGCGCTGGCGCATGGCCAGCGTGCCGAGAAACTCCTGCAGCGTGATGGGCGGCGAGCGTTTCCATTCGCCGTTGTCGTCGCGGTAGCCGGGAATGCCCGAGTCGGTGCTGATGCCCGCGCCGGTCAGCACGAACAGCCGCGGATAACGCTGCACGAAGCGATGCAGGTCGTCCAGCGTGTGCGATTCATTCAGGGGTTCGAGAGGCGCGGACTGAAGGTCGGTCATGACGGGGCTGGGTGAGATCTGCGGCCTCGAGGCGAAACCTCGAGCGCCGTTCAACGGCGCGTGCGCGGCTTGCTTCGCCGCGCCGCCGTCACGTGCTGCGCTTGCCGCACTTGCTGGCGCGCCTGCCACTCGGCGAGCGCGGCTCGATAACGTTCGAGCGCTTCGTCATAGCGATCGAACACACACGGATTGCAGCCGCTATGACAACAATCGTCGAGATCGGGCGGCACGGGCGGCACCGGTTGCGGGTCGTCCTCAGGTGTGGCTCGGGGCACGGCGAAGCGGGTTCCATCGAGGCGGAAAGCGCCCAGTATAAGTTGATCCGGCGCGGCTTGCTGCTCGCGCTCCGGCCATCACCCCCGGCCGACGAACGGCATCTTGCTCGCCATGATGGTCATGAACTGCACGTTTGCCGTGAGCGGCAGTTCGGCCATGTGCAGCACGGCGTCGGCCACATGCTGAACGTCCATCAGCGGCTCGACGGCGATCTCGCCGTTGGCCTGCGGCACGCCGCGCGCCATGCGTTCGGCCATCTCGGTCGCCGCATTGCCGATGTCGATCTGCCCGCAGACAATGTCGTATTTCCGGCCGTCGAGCGACACGGCTTTCGTGAGGCCGGTGATCGCGTGCTTGGTCGCGGTATAGGCAATGCTATTGGGCCGCGGCGCATGCGCCGAGATCGAGCCATTGTTGATGATGCGGCCGCCGCGCGGGCTCTGCGTTTTCATCAAACCGAAGGCCGCGCGCGTGCACAGGAACACGCCGGTGAGGTTGGTGTCGACCACCGAGCGCCATTCGTCGATCGAGAGTTCGTCGATATCGACGGGCGAACCATTGCGGCCCGCGTTGTTGAACAGCACGTCGAGCCGGCCGCGCCGTTCGCGGATCGTGTCGAACAAGGCAGCGACGCTGTCCGCATCCGTGACGTCGCACGCCACGGCCAGCGCGTCGCCGCCGAGTTGCTGCGCTTCCTGCACGAGCGCGTCGAGCGGCGCCTGCCGGCGGCCGGCCAGCACGACGCTATAGCCGTGCTCCAGCATCTTGAGCGCGCACGCGCGGCCGATTCCGCTGCCCGCGCCCGTCACCAGCGCGACCTTCTTGATTCCCGTTCCCGTCACGGCACGTCTCCTCGTTGTGCAGATCATGCAAACTGGCTGCAAGCTTCATGAACCGCGGGTCATCCTTGCGGAACCTGCAACCCTGTACCTCGGACATCGGCGAGGTGCCGACGATCACATCATCGTCGGCCAGTTGATAGGCGCTCGTCAAACCCACCACGCCTCAAGGAAATCGTTCGCCGCGAGCCTGGCGCATCGCAGTGCGCGCAGTAAAAGAGCAGATGTGCCGCTACATCACCCAGCGGACCCGATTGTCGCGAAGCACAACGTCTTTCAGCGTGCTTTCACATTTTACCGCTCCTGTCGGCGGGCACGTCGCGGCGCGCATCAATGGTATCGTTTGCTGTTGCGCGTCACGCGCGCGATGTAAGGCCTTCGCAGGACGAAGGAAGGAAGACAGGAAGCACGCTTGATGAAAGAACTCTCCACGCCGCCGCATGGCGCCCACCGCACGCCGCCGCGCCGCTGGCCGCGCACCGGTTATCCCGCGATGCTCACGGCCACCGCCGCATGGCACGTTTTCGTGCTGGCCGGATGGCTGCTCGCGCCCGCCGCATGGCCCTGGTGGCTCGCCGCGATCTTTGTGAATCACGCCATTTTCACGGTGGCCGGACTGCTGCCGCGCACCACGCTGCTCGGCCCGAACTGGACGCGCCTGCCCGCTACCCCGCGCAACGCCGACGCGATCGCGCTGACCATCGACGACGGTCCGGACCCGGTCGTCACGCCGCAAGTGCTCGATCTGCTCGACGCCTTCGGCGTGCGCGCCACCTTCTTCTGTATCGGCGCAGAGGCGCAGCGCTACCCGGCGCTCACGCGGGAGATCGTCGCGCGCGGCCATGCGCTCGAAAACCACTCGCAGGTTCACGTACACACGTTTTCCGTGACGTTTCCGGGCGCGCTCACGCGGGAGATCGATGCCGCACAACGCACGCTCGAAACACTGAGCGGCGAGCGGCCGATGTTTTTCCGCGCACCGGCCGGCCTGCGCAACATCTTTCTCGAACCGGTCTTGCGCAAGCTCGACCTGCGCCTCGCGGCGTGGACGCGGCGTGGCTACGACACGCGCGAGCGCGATCCGCACGTGGTCACGCGGCGCCTGCTCGACGGTCTCGCGCCGCGGGACATTCTCCTGCTGCACGATGGCAACGCAGCCCTCACCGCCGACGGCACGCCATTGATCCTCGCCGTGTTGCCGAGTGTGATCGGCGCAGCGCGCCAGCGACAGCTGCGTTTCGTGACATTGCGCGAGGCGCGTGCCGACGGCTGAGTCTGCGTTTCGTGACGTTGCGGAGGCGCCGCACGGCCCGCCCGCCACCTAGCCCGGCGAGCCGCGCGATCGCGAATGCATCCGCTATACGCGGAAATCCGCCGCCATATCCTCGTCCGTGCGCGCTTCCAGCTCGCCGCCGCGGCATGCCTTCAGGAACACGTCGTAATCGCGTTCTACCTGGTCCGCGTAGGCCATCGCGTAGCCGGTGAGCGCTTCCGCGAACTGATCGCCGCGGCCGATATACGCGCTCACTTCGATCGCCTGCCCGCTCGCCTTGGCATGCGCCCGCGCCATGATCCAGCCGCATAAGCGCGCATAACCATCCAGCAGGTCGGAGTCGAACAACTCGATGTTTGCCGACAGCTTCATGTCGCGCAACTGACGAAAGTAGAAATGCCGCCCGAGCGGTCCCGTCGCCCAGCCGAGAAAGATATCGCTAGCGGCCTGCAGCATGCGTTGCCCCCGCACGACGCGTTCGCCCTCGTGCTTGATGGCCGGCGACTTGTAGAACTGCGCGATGACCGAGGGTCGCGCCTCCTTGATTTGCAGGAACAGCGGCTTGCCCATGTGATCGACCAGCAGCATCACCATGCAGCGCGTGCCGACGCTGCCGACGCCGACCACTTTGAACACGAGGTCCTGCATGGTGAAATGGCCCAGCAGTTCGCGCCGGTCGTGCGACAGCGTTTTCTCGTATTCGCCCCACATGCGTTCGACCATCTTGCGCCAGTTCCCGCTTCTAAACGCTTCGGTCTCTTCCGGCGTGAACAGGGTATTAGCGCCGAGCACGTGGAACAGAGCCGGTGGCGCGTCGCGAATGGTCCAGTGATCGCCGTCGTGCTCCGCCATTTTCTCGAGCAGATTTTCGTGCGTCCGACTTGCGGCCTTTTCCATGCCGCGCCGCACGGTGCGGCGGCGTTCAGGCGTCAAGGCGGTTTCCGCCATCAACTCGAAGCTGATGCGGTCGTACCAGAGTTCGAGCGCGCCGCATTGCGCATAATGTGCCATGCGGTCACGATATTCGGTGACCGCCGTCATCACCAGACTTTCCGCCGTGCCCCGGCTCAGACGCATATGACGCGCGGCGACGACGAGGCTCGCGGTCAGTCGTTTCAGGTCCCACTCGAATGGTCCGACCGACACCTCGTCGAAGTCGTTCAGATCGAAGATGAGTTGCCGCTCGGGCGTGGCGAAACCGCCGAAATTCATCAGATGGCCGTCGCCGCAGATCGGCATGGTCAGGCCCGTGTCGCTCACTTTGCTGAGATCGTGCGCCTGCAGGATCGCGGTGCCGCGAAAAAACGCGAAAGGCGAGGCGGCCATGCGCCCGTAGCGCAGCGGCACGAGGTTGTGCACCCTGCCCTCGCTGCTTTGCTTGAGCAACTCGATCGAATTGCGATGCAGTTCGCCTACCGTTTTATGGCTTGAACGTTTCGAGTGCTCACGGGCGGCGCGGCCCCGGGCCTCCCGCTCGGCGATGGTGCTGGCTTTCATGCTGTTCTCCGTTTTTCCGAGTCTTGACTTGCGGTTCGAGAGACTGCTTCTGCTTGCATGACAACACTTGACGCCTGGCGCGTGGGCCTTCACTCAATTCACCAACGATAGCCCAGCCCGCCGAAAATCACATCCGAATCGCGATCATAGCGGGTCACGACGCGGTTCCATTCGAGCCGCGCGTCCCAATGGTCGCTTAGACGATACGAGCCCGCAATCGTGACGAGACCGGAGAACTTGCCCGCGCCCGGCCCAGGCGACGCGCTGTTTTCGTTCTCGTTGATCGCGTAGTAGGCGCCGAGGCCGAGCGCGAGCGCAACCTTGTCGTTGAGAAACGCGCGGGTGGCCCATAACTGGCTGGTGAAACCGTCGCGGCGCGCCACCTTGCTGCTGCCTTCGTGGAGATAGCCGACCGTGACGTCGAGATACTTCGCGAGGCCGCGCCGGTACTCGATTGCGCCGCCGAACGCGCTCGGCGAACTGGTTGAATTGACGATGGTTTTGCCGAGATACACCGCCACTTCGTTATTGGTGACTTTGTGCGTGCTGCCGCTCGCCCAGTCGCGTGGACCGGGCGAGTCCGGGGCGTCGAGCTGATAGCCGACACCGAACATCACGCTGGTCGCATCCGGCCCACGCTGAACGTGCACGCGATTCAACTGGAGCTGCGTGATCCACCGGCTCGACGCGTAGTATGCGGCGCGCACGCTGTACACCACGCCCCAGCCGTGAGTGTCGAAATAACTGCCGCCTTCCGCGGCGGTGGTCGTATCGAAGTAGCGGTACGGGCCGACGCCCGCTTGCAGAACGAATTGCGGGTTGCCCACGGGAATACGCCCCCACAACTGGATCATCTGACCGTCGCGATGGTGGTTCGGAATATGCCCTTCGTTAAGCCACGTGAAACTGCCGGCGAAGTATTGACCCAGGCCTTCCTGATAGTTGAAGGCCCACGTGTAGGTGTTCGTGCTGCCCGCACGCGAGCCGCCACCGAACAGCGAAAACTCCTGGGCATGACCGAGGGTAGAGATGAATAGCAGGCTCACGCCTGTGATACAGGCCGCCGCCTTGGGAATCAGTCGACTTTGAACAGTAGATTCTGGTTTTCGCATGCGGCATTCCCTTCCCGGTTGAGTCATTGGTACTGCCGGTGTCAGTAGCGGACGGAACCGTGACGCGACAGGGCGCCGCCTTAACGGCCGTCGGGACAAATCGATCGTCATGCTACCAGAGCGATCGGTAAAAAGTTACCTATCAGTGAATAGCAGCGGCATCTTGACTCGGTTTGTGGCTGGACCCGGAAAAACACGAATTGCAATCCGAAAATCGCAAAATGCGGACAGATTTACCGGCCCATATCAAGAACTAACCGATTGGTGAATTTATTTCACATTTTAAGCAGCTCAGCACTTCAGCATCACCGGATTCAGCCGTTTACCGGTACATACGGAAGATTTGTGACGCGCGAGAAAAGCCTTTGAAATAAGGGCTTTTCTAATCGAACGCGGGGCAGCGCAAGATAATCGGAGAAAGTATGTTTGTTGCAATCGGCTGGGTTTTAGTGATCGGTTCGGTGATTGGCAGTTTTATCGGCGTGGGCGGCCATCTGCCGGCGCTGATACAACCATTCGAACTACTGTGCATCTTCGGCGCGGCAATCGGCGCGTTTGTCGTGAGCAATCCGACTTCCACACTGAAGAAAACCCTCAAGGCGATTCCCTCATGCTTTAAAAGCGGTGGCTACACCAAGGAGAAATATCTCGAGCTGATCGCGTTGCTTTACGAGTTGCTCCAGAAAGCGCGCAAGGAAGGCATGATGTCGCTCGAAGTCGACGTGGGCGCACCCGAAGAAAGCGTGCTTTTCCAGAAGTATCCGCATGTGCTGGAGGACCATCATCTGCTCGACTTCATCGTCGACTATCTGCGCATGATGTCCGGCGGCAATGTGAACGTGCTCGAAGTGCAGGACCTGATGGACGAGGAACTGGCCACGCATCACGCGGAATCGACCGTTGCGGCCAACGCCATTCAGAAAATGGCGGACGGCCTGCCCGCCTTCGGTATCGTCGCCGCGGTCATGGGCGTGGTTCACACCATGGGTTCGGTTGGCGCGCCGCCCGCCGTGCTCGGAGAAATGATTGCAGGCGCGCTGGTCGGCACGTTCCTCGGCATTCTGCTCGCGTATGGCTTTATCGGCCCGCTGGCCGATCTGCTCAACGCCAAAGGCCGCGCTGAAGCCAAGCCGTATCAGTGCGTGAAGGCCGTGCTGCTCGCGTCGCTGTCCGGCTACGCGCCGCCGATCGCCGTCGAATTCGGCCGCAAGGTGCTGTTCACCGCGGACCGCCCGAGCTTCCAGGAACTCGACGACGCCGTGCGCGCCACCAAGATGCCGAAGTCGGCCTGACGCGGAGCGGCATGATGAGCGAAAGAAAATCGCGGGCGTCACGGGAGGAGCAGGCGCCGGCGCCGGTGATCGTGCGCCGTTCGAGAAGGGGCGAGGATCATGGCGGCCATCACGGCGGCGCATGGAAAATCGCGTACGCCGATTTCGTCACTGCAATGATGGCGTTCTTCCTGCTGATGTGGCTGCTCGGCTCCACGTCGAAGTACGACAAGCAGGGTATCGAGGATTATTTCAACACGCCGCTGTCGAGCCTGCTCGGCGGCAACGAAGGCACGGCTGCGGCGCGTCCGAGCGTGGTGCAGGGCGGTGGCCGCGACATCTCCGATACGCGGCCCGGCGACGGCAGGAAGAGCCAGACCGAGACCCAACCCGCACCGTCCGCGACCGTCGCGCCGGCCGTGGCGCCATCCGACGCGGCGCGCCTCGAACAACTGAAGGCGAAGCTCACCACGCTGATCGAACAGAGCCCCGCGTTGAAGGCGTTCAAGGATCAGATCCGCATCTCGATCACGAATGAAGGGCTGCGTATCGAGATCGTCGATTCGCAGAACCGGCCCATGTTTCCTTCCGGCAGCTCGAAGCTGCAACCGTATGCGGTAACGATCCTCACGCAGATCGGCGCCGCGCTCAACGACGTCGACAACCGCATTTCGATCGCCGGCCATACGGATGCGGTGCCCTACACCGCGGGACCGGAGGGCTACTCGAACTGGGAACTGTCGTCCGAACGCGCCAACGCCGCGCGCCGCTCGCTCGTTGCCGGTGGCATGCATGGCGAAAAGCTGCTGCAGGTGCGCGGACTGGCGGACGTATTGCCGCTGAACAGCAATGTCGCCGATGAGCCGACCAACCGGCGCATCAGCATCCTGGTCCTGAACAAGGCCGCCGAGCTGGCATTTTTCCACGATGGCGGGCGCACCACTATCGACGAAGCCGTTCCGGCGAGTTCAGCCATTCCCGCAGTAGTGGAACGCTTGAAGCCTGTGACCGGTTCGCATAGCACGCCATAGTATTTCTTCTGCCTCGCGCTTGATCGATCCAGCGCGTGCGCTCGGTCACGCACACTGCAAAGCCCATGCAGTGTGTATAAAATCGAACGCATGCGCCCTGCCCCTTCCGAGCACCGGGAGCCCGAGCTTCCGCTGCATACGCCAAGTGTTTCGTCGGTGACGCTGGCGGCGATCATCGCCGTCATTGCGTGGATCTCGATCGTCGCGCAAGCCGACGTCACGATCGACCGCACGCTCGCGCGCGGGTTGACCGTGCTCGACGGCATCTCCCGCATGAGCAGTTACCTCACCAATCTGACGGCGCTCGCCTGCGCGATCTGTTTTACCTGCGTGGCGTTACGCGGGCACAGATCGGCGCCCGCGCGGTTTTTCCGGCAACCTACCGTCGTCACCGCTGTGGTGGTGTACATGGTGTTTGTCGGCATTGCGTACAACCTGCTGCTGCGAGGTTACTGGACGCCCACGGCATTCCGGCTGCTGCTCAACGAATCGCTTCACAGCGTCTTGCCCATGCTGGCCGCGCTTTACTGGGTGCTGTTCGTACCGCGCTTTCATTTGAGGCTGCGGCATTGTCTATTGTGGCTGGTGTATCCGCTGGCCTATCTCGGCGTCACCTTCTGGCGTGGGAGCCTGTCGGATTTCTATCCCTATCCGTTCATCAACGTCGAGCGGCTCGGAATCCGGCACGTCGTGGTGAATTCGGCGCTGCTGTTCGGCGGCTTTCTGATGCTGATGGCCGTCTTCGTGGGCATCAATTCCAGACGGCGGCGCTGATACGTTCCCGCTTCGTCAATTCTGCTCTTTCCCGGGCGCGCTTCTTGCGCCCTGTCTGGTGGACGTAAGCCGCGCCTTTCAGGGCGGCGTGCGCGGATCCTTGGTGTGCGGGTGTTGCGATTCGCAATGGCTCGCACGTAAATATGACAATGGGAGCAAAAACGTATGGACACCAATTCGGCAGCGAACAAAGTGGAAGGCGCAGTCAAGGAAGTCGCGGGAAAGGTTCAGGGCGCGGCCGGCGATGTACTGGGCGATACCGGCACCCAACTGGCCGGCAAGGCCAAAGAACTGAGCGGCAAGGCCCAGCAACTGTGCGCGAGCACCACGAGCCTCGTGCGTGAAACGACGGCGGAAAGTCCGTTCACGGCGATCGCGGTGGTGGCTCTCGCCGGTTTCGTGGCGGGCGCGCTGTGGGCGCACGGCGCCGCTGAGCGCGACTATCGCCGTTGATTGTCGACGCGTTTGATCACCGGGCGATCGGCTTCTGTCGATCGCCCGTTTCGCTTCATACGCCGCTTTTCTTGCGGCGTCCCGCACCCATATCAAGTTCGACCCACGCGGGCGCGTGATCGCTCGCGTGCGGCTCGCCACGCACCCACCGATCGACACCCGCATCGCGCAAGCGCGGCGCGAGGTCGGCGCTCAGCAGCAGATGGTCGATACGCAATCCGGAGTTCGTGTCCCAGTGGCGGCGAAAATAGTCCCAGAAGGTATAGACCCGTTCTTCGCCGAAATGCGTTCGCAATGCGTCGGTCCAGCCTTGCGCGAGCAATCGCTGATAACGCTCGCGGCTCTCGGGTTGCAGCAGCGCGTCTTTCAGCCAGGAGCGCGGGTTGTAGATGTCTTCGTCGGTCGGCACCACGTTGAAGTCGCCCGCCAGCACCACTGGATGACCGCTCTTGTAGAGGTTCGCCGCGTGCTTGATCAGATGATCGAACCACGCCAGCTTGTAGTCGAATTTGGGGCCGGGCTGGGGATTGCCGTTGGGCAAATAGAGGCACGCCACCAGCACGCCGCCAACCGCGGCTTCGAGATACCGGCTATGCGTGTCCGCCTCGAAACCCGGCAGGCCGCGGCGGCTCTCCAGCGGCGCCGCGCCTTTCGACAGGATCGCCACGCCGTTCCATGCGCTCTGCCCTTGCCAGATCGCCCCATAGCCCGCGTCGCGCAGCTGCTCGGCGGGAAACGCGCTGTCCACCGCCTTGAGTTCCTGCAGGCAGACAATGTCGGGCGTCTCGCGTTCGAGCCATTGCAACAGCGCCGGCAGGCGCGAGCGAATTCCGTTGATGTTGAAGGTCGCGATTCGAAGCCTGGGCACGACGAGTCCTCTCTGCAATGCGCGTTATTGCGCCGCCGCGTCGCACCATTCCATTGCGTAGGACTTCGCGCATGAAATGGCGTCGGCTTCACTGGAAAAGGCGTCGATGTCGCCGGAATCGTGCGACCGGACGTGTTCGTTTTTCTGCGGCACGTGAGTGATCTTCGCTCTCGCGTGGTAAAGGCCGTCTTCCGCGTGGCGGGCGCGGCAATCGATATGAAAATGCCTGTAGTCGAACTGCATTCGTTCTCCTTTGAACACGCTTCACTTCACCTGCCATAGCATCGCTTATACCCGGGCGGGCTTGCTCGCGAGCAGCGATTCGCGCAGGCCGGCTCGCGCGCGTGACGGCCGCCGCGAGCCGGTGCATTCAGCTATGCGCGATTCAATTCGGCACGTTCACCGCGCCATTGCTCACCGTAATCGCGTTGACGCCGGGGCTCGCCGCGATCGCTGGCAGATTGGCCGTGGTCAGTTGCGGCGCGGCGCCCGGCGAGCCGCCACGCGGTATGGTGTGAATCACCTGGGACGGCGGCAATGGCGTGCCGTTTTTCAGATGGCTCCACATCAGATTGAGCGCCTGAATGTTGTAGTAATGCAGCGGCACGAAGCGTGAATCGAAACCCGCCACGCCGAGGAATGCATCGAAATGCTGGGCGTTCGTCACTTCATAGAACGATAGCTTGCTCGCGCCGCCTTCGCTCAGCTGGTTCAAGCCGAGATACGGCCGCGACGCGTGGTTGATCGGCACCAGCGCATCCGCGCGACCCTGCACGATGATGGCGGGCTTGCCATGCAGGTTCGCATTCACACGAATGGCTTCGACGCTGCCGGTGAGCGTGCCGTTGGTCCACAGCGTGCGCAGACAGGAGGCCCCCGCAAAGCTGCCGTCGGCGCTCGCCAGCCGATGGTCCGCCGCGCCTGCGCCCGGGTTGAAGACGAGGTTGATGCCGTTGGTCGGAGGCACGCCGTTGCCATTGCCGAACACCGTGAGCATCGGCGACACCGCCGGCGTCACGCCGGCCGCTCCCGCCACGCTCGTCGTGCCGAAGCTGAACGCGCAGAGGTTGGCGGTCACGCTCGCTTTCGCGTACGCATCCGCATAGGTCACGGCAACGGCCGGCACCGCCTGCGAGTCCCACATCGGCGCTTGCAGCACGTCGGAGTCGGTCTGATAGCCGTTTTGATGCAGAAGCGCGAGCGCGTTGATCGCCTGGGTTGTCGTATTCGTGCCCGTGATCACACCCGCGCTCGCCAGCGACGTGCATCGCGCGGTGCGAATCGACGTGGTGGTGGCGAGCGGCAACGCCGTCAGATATGGCGCGCCGGCCGCGGCGGGCGCGAGTGCCGCGCACGGTTGCAGCATATTGGCGAGCGTCATGTAGTCGGCGAGCGGCTTGCCGAATGCGCCGACCGGCACGCCGCCCTGGGCCACCGAGACCTGCGCGGGCAGCCGCAAATTGATCTGCGGCTCGCCCACGACCACCGCGGTGATCCAGCCGGACGTGTCCTGCTCCGCCGCCGCGAGCGACGCGCCGCCGCCGTTGCTCACCGAAGCCGCGATGGTCGTGATGCTGCCGTTCTCGTAGCGCACGTTGCGGGTCGCTCCGTTGAGCGTGCCATACGAGTCGTTGAGCGCCCAATACGCGAACTGGATCGCCTGCAAGGTATTCTTGCCCCAGTCCTTCTCCGGATTCTGCTGCGAGTGCGCGTGCTTGAATGCGTAGCGATTCGGGCACTGGCTGTTGTAAGTCGCGAGATCGGTATTGCCGAGGTTGGCCGTGAAGAAACTGTTCTTGCCCGCCGCAGTGGCATCCTGCAACGTGCCGTCGATCAGCGTAACCCGATTGGAAGACAGCTCATGCGCGCCGTTGCCGCTGCCTTTATCGTTGTAGGCCACCGCGCAACCGCGCTTGAGGCCCCACTCGCCGGCCGCCGAAATCGCGCCGTACACGCCGCGCGAACCGGATGACGTAGCCGTGACAATGCACGGCTGATCCGGATTGAAGCTCGCCGGAATCTGCACCAGCATGGTGACGTTCTGCGTGCCGCTGCCGTCGTCGGCGAAGGCGAGATATTCCTTGCCGGCGATCTTGCCCTCGCCGAGCGTGTCGTTGCCGTTCAGGTCGACATTGGGTCCCCAGAAACGTCCATAGCCCCCGTTCGCGGTCATGTCCACGAGCGCGCGATAGTTCGCCCAGATAGCGAGGCGCCACAGTTCGGCGGCAGTCGGTTGCGCAGCGTTGGCAATGGCTGGCGCCGTGGCCGAAGCGAGGCCGGTCTTGCCGAGACCCGCGGTGAGCAGGTCGTCGGTATTGCCGTCGTAGGACTGGGTTCTTACCGAGGCACTGGCGATAAAGCTCGGCAGCGTGTTCGTTGGCGGCGGCGAATTGACTTCATCGCTGCCGTGGCATGCGCTCAACACGACCGTCACGGCCACCATGGCGGCCAGGGTTCGTACCAGCGGCACGGGTCTCGACGCGGGCTTGAATCGGGGCATTACTGTCATTGGCTGTCTCCGATATTTGCTAATACCGTTGTGTATGCAACGGCACCGAAATTGCTGCGTGATGTCCAATGGATCGCGACGCTTCGGATACCGACGCATCGCTAGCCTGCATCGACCTTTCAACGGAGTCAACAGAACGTCATGTCCACGCATAACGAATGTCCGGATCCGAGTGACGAGTCAGCCGCCACCCCACCCCAACCTTCACGCCGCCGCTTCCTTCAATCGGCTGCCGCTGCCGCCACGATCGGCGCGGCGCCGCATCTGCGCGCACAAACCCAAACCCCTGCCGCACCGCCGGTCCAAGCTCGTCAAGCCATACCGCCGCGCCCGGTCACGTTGACCGTGAACGGCCGCCCGTACACGCTGCAACTCGAGCCGCGCGTGACCCTGCTCGATGCACTGCGCGAATACGCAGGCCTGATGGGCACGAAGAAAGGCTGCGATCGAGGACAATGCGGCGCCTGCACGGTGCTCGCCGATGGCCGCCGCATCAACGCCTGTTTGACGCTTGCCGTGATGCACGAGGGCGAGACCATCACCACGGTCGAAGGGCTGGCCAGCAATGGCGCATTGAGTCCGATGCAGCGCGCGTTCATCGAACACGACGCCTTTCAGTGCGGTTACTGTACGCCCGGGCAGTTGTGCTCAGCGACCGCCCTGCTGAATGAATTTCGTACCGGCACGGCGAGCACCGTCACGGCCGATGTCCGCAGCCGTCCCGCACAACTCTCCGATGATGAAATCCGCGAACGCATGAGCGGCAATATTTGCCGCTGCGGCGCATACGCGAACATTGTGGCCGCCGTGCGCGCGGTGCATGAAGGCGGCGGCCAGAACAGCAATGCTGCGGGCACCGACACGATGGGCAACGGCAACAGCCGCAACGCCTGAGGAGCGACAGCATGGATGCGATCTCTTACGAACGCGCCGGCGACGTCGCCGGTGCAGTGCGGGCGGCTCAGCAACCGGGCGCGGTGTTCATCGGCGGCGGCACCAACCTGCTCGATCTGATGAAGGGCGGCGTAGCGCGGCCGGTGCGGCTGATCGATATCACGCATATCAGCGGTCTCGACACGGTCACGACACTGCCCGATGGCGGCATCCGGATCGGCGCGCTGGTACGCAATAGCGATGCCGCCAACCACGCGCTGGTGCGCGAACAATACCCGTTGCTCACGCAAGCATTTTTGTCGGGCGCGTCGTCGCAGTTGCGCAATATGGCGACCGTCGGCGGCAATCTGCTGCAACGCACCCGTTGCGGCTACTTCTACGACACGGCCTTCACGCAGTGCAACAAGCGCATGCCGGGCAGCGGCTGCGCGGCGCTCGACGGCCACAATCGCACGCATGCGATTCTCGGGGCGAGTCCCCAATGCATCGCGGTGAATCCGTCGGATATGAGCGTGGCGCTGGCCGCGCTCGACGCCGTGGTGCGCGTGAGCGGTCCCGCAGGCGAGCGGATCATTGCGTTCGCTGATTTCCACCGGCTGCCTGGCGAGCGGCCCGATGTCGATACGACCTTGCAGCCGGGCGAACTGATTACCGCCGTCGATCTGCCGCCGCCGCTCTTCAGCGCGAACTCCCATTACCTCAAAGTGCGTGACCGGGCCAGTTACGCATTCGCGCTGGTCTCCGTTGCCGCCGCGTTGCAGATGGACGGCGAGCGCGTGAGGACCGCGCGTATCGCGTTAGGCGGCGTGGCACACAAGCCGTGGCGCGCGAGCGCGGCGGAGCAGATGCTCAACGGTCAGCCGCTCACGCAAGCCACGCTGAAAAACGCCGCCGCGGCCGCGTTACGCGAGGCCCGGCCGCAACACGACAATCGCTTCAAGGTGCAGCTCGCGCAGCGCGCGATCGTGCGCGCCGTGAATCAGGCCGCCGGCCGCGCGGGAGGTGTCGCATGAATCTGATCGGTCAACCGTTCGACCGCACCGACGGTCTGCTCAAAGTCACCGGCGAAGCGCGCTATGCCGCCGAATTTCCCGAGGCGCGTCTTGCGCATGCGGTGCTCGTCACGAGCACGATCGCGCGCGGCACCATTGCCTCGATCGACGCGAGCCGCGCACAGGCGCTGCCCGGCGTGCTGCTCGTCATGACGTATCAGAACGCGCCGCGCTTGCCCAATGGCGGCAAGCCCGCGTTGGCGCCGCCCGCCGGACGCCGCCTGTCGCTGCTTCAGGACAACGAGGTTCATTACAGCAACGAGCCGGTCGCCGTGGTGGTGGCCGACACGCTCGAACATGCCACCGACGCCGCGCGCCAGTTGCGCATCACCTATCAGAGCGGCGCCGCGGTCACGGACTTCGCGCAAGCCAAACCGAACGCGCACGCACCCGACAGGCCGCAAGGCCGGCAAACCGACACGCAACGCGGCAGCTTCGACGACGGCATGCAAAGCGGCACGGTGCACGTCAACGCGACCTACACCACGCCGATCGAACATCACAACCCGATGGAGCCGCACGCCACGATGGCCCGCTGGGACGGTCCGCAGCTCACGCTCTACGATTCAACCCAAGGCGTTAGCAGCGCGGCGCAGGCGATCGCGAAGACGCTCGGCATGTCACCCGCCGACGTGCGCGTGATTTCGCCGTTCGTCGGCGGCGGTTTCGGTTGCAAGGGCTCGTCGTGGTCGCATGTGTCGTTGTGCGCGATGGCGGCGAAACAGACCGGGCGCCCCGTGCGGCTCGTGCTCGAACGGCCGCAGATGTTCGGCCCGGTCGGCGCGCGTCCGCACACCGAGCAGCACTTCGTGCTCGCGGCGCGACGCGACGGCACGCTGACCGCGATGCGTCACGACAGCCTCTCGAACACTTCGGTGATCGAAGACTGGACCGAGACCTGCTGCATGGTCACGCGCATGCTGTACGCGGTACCCAATCAGGTGACCACGCACCGCATCGTGCCGCTCAATCTCGGCACGCCGACCTTCATGCGTGCGCCGGGCGAAACAACCGGGTCGTTCGCGCTCGAGTCCGCGATGGACGAACTCGCCGTCGCCTTGCACATGGACCCGCTCGCGCTGCGCCTGAAGAATTACGCCGAGGCCGATCCGCAGGAAAACAAGCCGTGGTCGGGCAAGTCCTTGCGCGAGTGTTATCAGATCGGCGCCGAGAAATTCGGCTGGTCGCGGCGCACGATGGAGCCTCGCTCGATGCGCAACGGCGGCACGCTGATCGGCATGGGCATGGCCACCGCGACCTATCCGGCCAATCGCAGCGAAGCCAGCGCCATTGCGCGGATCTTGCCCGACGGCACTGCGATGGTCGCCTCTGGCACGCAGGATATCGGCACCGGCACCTACACCGTGATGACCCAGGTGGCCGCCGACGCGCTCGGCTTCGCGCCGGAAAACATCCACTTCGCGCTCGGCGATTCGTCCTTGCCGCGAGCGCCGGTGTCTGGCGGATCGCAATCGGCGGCGAGCGTTTCGCCGGCCGTGCGCGACGCGGCGAGCCAGGCGCGCAGCCAGTTGATCGCGCTGGCGCTCGCCGATCAGGCTTCGCCCGTACACGGCATCGCGCTCGACGACGTCACCGTGGAAAACGGCTGGGTGACGAGCCGCTCGCAACCGGGCAAACGCGATCCGGCGGCGGCGATCATCGCGCGCTCGGGCGGCAAGCCGATCGAGGCGATCGCGACCGTCAAGCCCGGCGACGAAAAACAGAGGTACTCGTTTCACTCGTTCGGCGCGGTATTCGTGGAGGTGCATGTCGATGCCGACCTCGGCACGATCCGGGTGCCGCGCGTGGTGGCCGTGTACGACGTGGGGCGCGTGCTCAACCAGAAGACGGCGCGCAGCCAGTTGATGGGCGGCATCGTGTGGGGTGTCGGGGCGGCGCTGCAGGAAGAGACTTCGGTCGACACGCGCTATGGCCGCTTCACCAATGCGAATCTCGCGGAATATCACGTGCCGGTGAATGCCGATATCGGTTCGCTCGACATTAGCTTTATCGACCGGCCGGATCCGTATATCAACTCGCTCGGGGTACGCGGCATCGGCGAGATCGGCATTACGGGCGTGCCGGCGGCGATTGCGAACGCGGTGTATCACGCCACCGGCGTGCGCGTGCGCGATTTACCCATTACGCTGGACAAGGTGATGGGCACGATGCAGGTGTGATGCGTGGGTCTTTGCGTTCGCGTGGGCATTTCCGTTCACGTTGGCCGGTAGGTTCGCGTCCGCCGTTACGTTCGCATGCGCCGGTGCGTTTCATAGTGACGCCGATCCGTTTCGATCGACGTCGCCAAGTTATGCAAACGCATCGCGATATCGAACAGCAAGCGCCATGCATACGCATTGGCGCTTGCCTACAGCTGCGTTGCATCGCACAATCGATCTCATCTTTTGCTCCCGGTGTCCGTCCATGGCCTACGCCTCGCTCGCCACTGGCGTGTTGCTCGCCGCCGGCTTCGGTTCGCGCTTCGACCCGGACGGCCTGCACAATAAACTGCTTGCACGTATGCCTGACGGCACCCCGGTCGCGCATGAATCCGCGCATCGGCTGCTACGGGTCGTGACGCGGGTGTTAGCCGTGGTGCGGCCGGGTTCGGACGCGCTCGCGCGGCTGCTCAACGACGCCGGTTGCGACGTGGTGTTCGCGCGCGATGCCGAACGCGGCATGGGCGCGAGCCTCGCGGCCGGCATCGAGGCAAGCGAAGGCGCCGAGGGCTGGATCGTCGCGCTCGCCGACATGCCGCGCATCGCCACTTCGACGATCGAAGACGTGGCGCGCGCACTCGACGGCGGTGCTTCGCTGGTCGCGCCGTTTTATCAGGGGCAGCGGGGGCATCCGGTCGGCTTCGGCATCGAGCATCGCGACGCACTGCTGGCGCTCGATGGCGATACCGGCGCAAAGTCGTTATTCATGTCACAACGAGTGACGCGATTGGATGTCGACGATGCGGGCATTTTGCGCGATGTCGATACGCCCGAGGATTTACGCGACGTCTAGGCGTGACGCCCCGGCCGGGGTCGTTGTGACGCGGCAGGCTTGATCCGGACGGGCGTTCAGGCGCATACTGTACATTCATACAGTATTTTGTCCGCAAGGGTTGGCGCGTTACGTTGCGCATGGCCGCGGCGCGCCCGCATGAAACGCATTTCTATCGAACCGACTTTCTCCGCGTGGCGCCGCGCGGCGCGGGAGTTACTGCTGCAAGAGGTCGAGCCGGCGCGGATCGAATGGGTCGAGTGTGATTCGGACGCTTCGAGCCATGCAAGCAATTCGAACCATTCGGGCAATTCGGGCAATTCGGGCAATTCGGGCAATTCGAGCCTTTCGACCAATTCGAGCCTTTCGACCAATGTCGGCACTCATACCGCCAATGTTCCGGATAGCCCCGCCACCACTCCGGCGGTCGCCGCTCCCGCCGTTCCTCGTGAACTGCTCGCCCGGCTGAAAACCGCGGCCTGCTTCCGCTCCCCGGACCGCTGGTCCCTGCTCTACCGCATTCTGTGGCGTTGGACTCGCGGCGAGCGCCACGTCCTCGATCTGCTGGACCACGACGGCGCGCTGCTCGATCAGCGTATCCGCTCCGTGGAGCACGAAACCGACGATCTACTACTGCTCACCCTGTTCAGGCGGCGCGATCCGTCCATGGGGCTGCCGGAATTCGTCGGCTGGTACGAGCCGCATCATGATCTGCTGGAGCGCGCCGCCGCACGCTTCGCCGAGCGGATGGGCGATTCCACGTGGATGCTGGCGACGCCACACGGCGCGGCGTTCTGGAACGGCATGCTGCTGCGAATCGACCGGCCGTCGGCGGATAACGGCGAGCACCCTCTCTCCGCGAGCCGGCAGCACTCGCCAGCCATGCAGATGTTGCCACCGGGCGCCATGGCCGGCGAAGCCACGACCAGCGAACCCACCGAGGCGCTCTGGCTCGCGTATTACACCAGCGTCTTCAACGGCGCGCCGGCGCCCATGCCACTGCGCTACTGGAGAACGCCGCCCGCAGGCCCGCCGCTGCCCGCGCACCTCGCACGCGAGCGCAGCCGTGCCGGCGCGCAGAGCGGCACCGTCACCGTCCCGGACATGCCGCCCATTGAATATTCAGCGATCACGCCACCGTTGCGCGAGCCGACCGGTCCGCTAACCACCTGCCGGCGCTGCGCGTTGTGGCGCAACGCGAAGCAGGCCGTCGCGGGCACCGGTCCCGCTCAGGCGGCGATCATGGTGGTCGGCGAACAACCCGGTGAGCATGAGAACCAGACCGGCGCGCCCTTCACCGGCCCCGCCGGTCAGTTGCTGGACACCGTGCTCGCGCGCGCCGGACTCGCACGCGCGGCGCTGTATCTGACCTATGCCGTCAAACACTACAAGTGGGAAACGCTCGATCAGCAGCGCGTGCACCGCACACCCGCGCTGCGCGAGGTCGAGGCTTGCCAGTATTGGCTGGAGCAAGAGCTTGCGCAGGTCGCGCCGCGAGTGGTCGTTACGCTCGGCGCGACCGCGCTGAAGGCGCTGACCGGTGCGCACGTCAATCTATCGGAATATCTGGGGCAGACCATCGATCACGGCGGGCGGCTGATCGTGCCGACGTGGCACCCATCGTATGCGTTGAAGACGGTTGACGCCCGGTTGCGCGAGGATATCGTCGCGGGGATGGTGGCGGCGTTCAGTCGCGCGGCGGCGCTGGTGGCCGAAGGGGCATAGCGTTCGCGCCTGGCCAGACGATTTTCCAATACAGAAAATCAGCTTAAGCGCTCACATGTGACTCCTTAAGGCGTCTTATCAATCACATGTGCGTGGTCAGGCACGCCACTTGCGCCCCACAAAAGCGCCGCGCAAGCCCCGCCGATTCCGCCTAAGCTGATGTGACGCCGCGTTTTCCCGCGCACCAGCGGGACGCTCGGGGCACAGTCGGCCAACCTCATCACAGCCCGCGCGTCGCGAACCCATCACACGTCCCATGAGCGAAACCAGCCCGCGCCTTTTCATCGTCTCGCCCCATTTCGACGACGCCGTTTTCAGCTGCGGCGCGTTGCTCGCCGCGCATCCCGACGCCGCCGTCTGCACGGTGTTCGCCGCGCCGCCCGAGCAGCCGATGCATACCGAATGGGACGCCCGGTCGGGCTTCAACGACGCCCATCAGGCCATTCACGAGCGCACGCTGGAAGACAACCGCGCACTCGAAGTGCTCGACGCGATTCCGCTGCGCATGCCGTTTCGCGACAGCCAGTATTTGGACTCGCCATCGATCGGCAAACTGGCGGCGGCGCTCGAAGAAACCATCTACCGCACGACCGCGAATACGCTGCTCATGCCGCTCGGCCTGTATCACGACGACCACGTGCGGGTGTTCGAGGCCTGCTGCGAAATCCTGCCGCGCCTGTCGCATCTGACCTGGTTCGGCTACGAGGAAGCGATTCACCGCCGCACGCCCGGCGTGGTGCAGGCGCGGCTCGCCGATCTCGCGCAGCGCGGCATCGTCGCGACACCGGCCCAGCCGAGCGCCAGCTATACGATCGATCCACAACGCCGCGCGCAACTCAAACGCGAAGCCGTCAACGCTTACGAAAGCCAGTTGCGCGCATTCGGCGCGGGCAATTACGACGACATTTTCGCCACTGAGCGTTACTGGCAGCTCAGCGCGGGCCGTCGTGTGAAAAAGTAAGAGACGCGGCGCGCCGGAAACGTCTACGCTTGAAAAGAGCGGCCGGCGTGGGTTCGACCTCGCCGCCCGTACTGTCCTCGTCTCCAGCCAAAGGTGCCGTCATGAGCTACGACATGCATACCAGCCCGATTCCCGATCCCAATGCCGATCCGAACCGCGACCCGGAAGCCGATCCGCTGGTGCCGCCGTCACCCGGCCACCATACCGAAGAACCACAGCGGCCCGATGGGCCGCCGGACAAAGATCCGGTGTGACCGCGTTGCGCGGCCAGCCACCGGAAGCGCGAATCAACGCGTCAGTTCGCTAAAGCCTTGCAACAGACGGTCGATGTCGGCGGCGTGAATGTTGCCCATCGTCGAGATGCGGAACAGCTCCGCCGACAAACCGCCCTGCCCCGCGTAGATGACGAAGCCGCGCGCCTTGAGCGCGTCGTGCAGTTGCGGATAAGCGACGCCGGCCGGCAGACGGTACGCGCGCAGCACCACCGAAGACTGCTCCGGCGGCAACACGCTGCCGATGCCGCGCTCGGCAAGCCCCGCGCGCGCCTGTTCGGCGAGCGCCGCATAGCGCGCGTGACGTGCGCGCCAGCCGCCTTCGTCGGCGAGTTCGCGCAGCGCTTCGACAAGTGCGTAGTACGCATGCACGGAAGGCGTGAACGGCGTGTTGCGCTGATCCTGCAAACGCGCAAGACGTCCGAGATCGAGGTAGTACGTGCGGCTCGCCGCCTGGGCAAGCGCCGCGCGGCGCACCAGCACGAACGACGCGCCCGGCACGCCATGCAGGCACTTGTTCGCCGTGGCCGCCACCGCGTCGAGACTCGTGTCGGTGAAATCGATCGATTCCGCGCCGAAGCTGCTGACGCCGTCCACCAGCAAACGCAGCCCCCGTTCGCGGCACAACGCGCCGAGCGCGGCCAGATCGTTCAGGCGGCCCGTCGTGGTTTCGTGATGGATCACGGCGACGTGTGTGAACGCCTTGTCCGCGTCGAGGCGTTCGGCGATCTTCGCGAGGTCGGGCGCCTGCATCCAGTCGTGCTTCAGCGACTCATGCGCGATCCCGTACTGGGTGGCGATCTGCGAAATACGCTCGCCGTACACGCCGTTTTCCACCACGAGCAGCTTGCCGTTCTGCGGCACCAGCGCCGCGGTCATGCTTTCGACCGCCGCCGTGCCTGAGCCGGTCATCAGGACCGCTTGCCATTCGCCGGCATCGAGGCCGTACAGATCGACCAGACGCGTGCGGGCCTCTTCCTGCAAATCGAAAAACTCGCTTTCGCGATGGCACAGATCCGTCTGCAACAGGCTGTTGCGAACGCGTTCGGTGAGCGTCACCGGACCGGGATTGAGTAGCAGCATGGGCGCTCCTTGACTTCAAGCGGCGCCGATGTGGCGCATGAGACGCGTCTTCACATCCGGCGGAGTAATGGTGGGACGCGGCAGCCCGTCGGGCGTGCCGCGGCGAATGGCCAGACGCACGAAACGCGGACCGTCGAGCGGCGCCGCTTCGAACAGGTCGTCGATCACGGCCGCGTCGTCGCTTTCGAGCGCCGACGCGTAACCGCACGCCGCGGCGACGCCCGCAAACGAAACCTGCGACGACACCGTCGCCTGACCGCCCGTGGAGTCATGCGCGCCGTTATCGAGCAGCACGTGCGTGAGATTCGACGGCCCGTATGCGCCGAGGGTCGCGAACGCGCCCATGCGCATGAGCGCCGCGCCGTCGCCGTCGAGCGCGACCACATGCAGATCGGGACGCGCGAGCGCGAGACCCAGCGCGAACGGCGTCACGCAACCCATCGAGCCGACCATGTACAACTGGTTCGGACGGTCGTCGATCGCGTACAGTTCGCGCCCGCAAAATCCTGTCGAGGCGAGCACCACCGTCGATTCGAGCGGCGTGTGCGCGATCACCTTTTTCAAAGCATCGTGACGCGAAGCGAGTTCGCCCGCCGCGAGATTCGCGAATCGCGACTGCGGCGCAACGGGCACGCGGCGCTCGCTCGCGCCGCTGTCCTTCAACTCGTACGGCGCCACGCTGCCTTTTTGCATCACCAACGCATACGGGCGGCCGGTTTCATCCATATGCGCGATGGCGCGATCGAGAGCCGGGCCGATTGCGTCGGCTTCGGTCGGGAATGTTTCCCAGGGAATCTCCATCGTGTCGAGCATGGCCGGTGTGATCGGACCCATCAGCGCGTGCTGCGGTTCGTCGGCGACACCGGGCTGGCCGCGCCACGTAACGATCAGCAATTGCGGCAGACGGAAGGTCCACGTGAGCGACGTCAACGGGCTCACGGCGTTGCCGAGTCCAGAGTTCTGCATCATGGTGATGCCGCGCCGGCCGTTGCGCGCGCCGAGCGTGACACCCGCGATCAGGGCGACGGCGTCGCCCTCGTTGGCCGCCGATACGTAATGCAGCGACTCGTCCTGCAGCACGTAGTTGATGAACGGCGTCAGATACGAACACGGTACACCCGCGTACCAATCGAAGCCGCGCTCGCGCGCCGCCTCGACGAACTGTGCCGCCTCGATCATTGCGCCGCTCCCCTCGCTGCGCCCGTTGCTGCGCTGCTTGCCGCATGATTTTCCGCACTATGCGCCGCGCTGTTCGCCGAGCCACCGACCGCGGCCGCGAACGGCGCTTGTGCATGCGCGAAGTCGCCCGCACGGCGGAAGTCGTCGAGGTCGTTCACACCGCGCCAGTGGCCGTGCACGTATTGCACTTCGATCGATTCGCCCGCTTCGATCAGCGCGTTCAGCAACGCGGGCATATCGAGCGACGCGAAATCCGGCCGCGCCTGCAACTGGCGCATGACCGCCTGCAAACGCTCACGGCCTTCGCCGCGCACGTTCAGCAGTCCGACCCAGCGGCCATGCGGCGTTTGCGACGCGATCGACGAAGCAGCGTCCTGCCCGCTCGACACGTGACGCAGCACGACCTTGTTGCCGAACAGGCCGCGGTCGTCGGCCGCCGAGCACCATGCGAAATCCCGCACGCTGGCGTTTTCCGCGTCGGTCAGCGACGAATCGACCACCACGCTGAAGGCCGCGTTGCTCTCCACCAGATCGCGCAGGATATAGCTGCGGAACAGCAGATCGCCATACGAGACGACCGTGTCGCCGGCGAGTTTGTCGACCGCGCAGGCGAGCGACGCGAGCTCGCCGGATTGCGCGTGCTGTTCATTCACGACGAGCTTGATACCGGCCGTGTCGATCGCGTCGGCGCGATAACCGCCGACCACGGTGATGTCGTTTACACCCTGCTTCTTGAAGGCATCGACGAGCCAGCGCAGCAGCGGCTTGCCGGCGATCGGCAGCATGACTTTCGGACGGTCTTCGGTAACGGCTTCGAGACCCTTGCCGCGGCTTGCCGCGAGCACGACCGCGGAGCCGGCCGCGCGGCCGCTCGACAGGTAGCGGTCTTCGGCTTCCGAATATTCGTCGGCATCTTGCAGACGGAAGATTTCGTTGACGGCGGCGATGCTGTCTTCGACGTTGACGAGCGTTTCGTTCGCGTGAATTTCCTTGGCGACCGCCTGCATGGCCGAGGTCGCCGCGCGAATCAGATGGTTCGCCCAGATCACCGTGCTGATGCCGGCTTCGCGGAACACTTCGGTCGGCGTGCTGTAGTACTTGGTCGGCACGATCACGAGCGGACCACGGCCCGCCCACTCGCGCGCGAACTCGAGAATTTCGTCGGGGCGCGAGAGCTTGCTGTGAATCAAAATCGCATCCGCGCCGGCCTGCCGGTAGGCTTCCGCTCGACGCAGCGCCTCGTCCATACCCCAGCCGGCGATCAACGCCTCAACACGCGCGACGATCGAAAAGTTTTCATCGGACTGCGAGTCCTTACCGGCTTTGATCTTGCCGCAGAACTCGTCCATATCGGCGAGCGGCTGCGCTTCGCCGTTGATGAAGCTGTTGGTCTTGGGGAATTGCTTGTCTTCGATACACACGCCGGCAATGCCGCGCTGTTCGAGCTTGCGCACGAGTCGGCGCACGTTGTTGAAGTTGCCGTAGCCGGTATCGCCGTCGAGCAGGATCGGCAGGTCGCTCGCGTCGGCCATGAATTCGAGCGTGTCGACGACTTGCGTCCAGCTTGCTTCGTTGTTGTCGCGCACGCCGTATTGCGCCGAGATCGCGAGGCCCGAGCCCCAGATCGCCTTGAAACCGGCTTCGCGGACGATCCGCGCGGACAGGCCGTTATGGGCCTCCATCATGAATTCGAGTTCGTTGCTGACGAGCATCTGGCGCAGGCGCGCACTACGGGAAGCGGAGACGAAAGCAGGTTCGCGAGCGTTCATTTTTTTGTACTCCTGGTGGCGGGCTTATTGGTGCTCTTCTTTTGCCCGACTGGCGACTGGAAAATGGCGACTATAGCGGAATTTTTATTTATTCGTCTTTTCCACGACTGCGACTTTCTCCATTTGCGGATAAGTGGAAAAATGTGTCGTTTTTTGCAACCGAGGTAATGCACCGTTTGCTTGTATTTTATTGGCGTTTTGTGGAATCATGACGCAACCGCTTGCCAGGAAGCAGACAGGCAACGCGCCGGGTCGTTTTTGTCGATAACCCATTGTGGCGATCTTGAGACTTCCGATATTCCGATTTTATTTACCGAACGCCTTAACTATTAATATCGACTCAATAAAATCCGCATTTTTATTTGGCAATACAGGGAAAGCCCGATTGAATCAGTAAAATAAACGGACCACTGCGAATCGCTGCATAAAAATGCCATCCAGCCTGTAAAGACTCTTTTTAGTCAGACAAATAAGGATGCCTGACAGCGGGTTTCCCCTGCCCTGCGCAGTCGCTGCCGCCGCGCCGTAAACACAGTCAGCGACAAGCCACTCGCCGCTAGCGAACCCCAACCTGACCGACCACTGTGCGAAAGCAAAAACCGCTATGACTTTGAACAAGAAACTGGCGTCGATGATCGCCGTCCTCTGGATCGGCCTGATCCTGATCGGCGGCTTCGGCGCATGGCAAAACCGCGCCTCGATGATTTCGGACCGCCGCGATCAGTTGCAAGCGCTGATCGACCAGGCCAACCATATCGTCGGCCGCTACTACACACTCGCACAACAGCACACCCTCAGCGAAGACGAAGCCAGAAAGCAGGCGCTCGCCACACTGGCGGCCATGCGCTACGGCAAGGACGGCTACATCTCCGTCAACGATTCGCAGCCGGTCATGCTGATGCATCCGTTCAAGCCGGAAATGGTCGGCAAGAACCTCGGGCAGTTCGTCGATCCGGCGGGCAACCATCTGTTTACCGATATCGTCACCGCGGGCAATCGCGAGGGCGGCGGCTTCGTCGACTATCTGTGGGCCAAGCCCGGCAACGATAAGCCGGTGGCCAAAACCAGCTACTCGCTGCACTTCGTCCCGTGGGACTGGTATATCGTCACCGGCATGTATATGGACGACGTACAGAGCGCGTTCTATGCCAATCTGCTGCGCTGGCTCGTGATCACCGTCACGCTCGGCGCGATCGCCACCGCTGTCATGCTGCTGGTGCTGCGCAGCATTCGCCGCTCGCTCGGCGGCGATCTCGAAGCCGCCGTGGAGCACGCGCAGCTGATGGCGCGCGGCAACCTCGCCACGCGCGTGCCGGTCCAGCCGGACAGCGCC
Source organism: Paraburkholderia sp. RL17-380-BIE-A (assembly GCF_046028085.1). Lineage (NCBI taxonomy): Bacteria > Pseudomonadati > Pseudomonadota > Betaproteobacteria > Burkholderiales > Burkholderiaceae > Paraburkholderia > Paraburkholderia sp. RL17-380-BIE-A. Next base: position 196,066 of record NZ_JARESQ010000012.1, on the reverse strand, counting down.
GGCAGCCTGCTGCACGCGCTCCAGACGATGCAGGCCGGTCTCGTCGAGACCGTGTCGCGCGTGCGCCTCGGCACGGAAAACATCAATATCGGCGCGACCGAAATTGCCGCCGGCAACACGGATCTCTCGCAGCGCACCGAAGAACAGGCCGCCGCGCTCGTCGAAACCGCGTCGAGCATGGACCAGATGACGGTCAACGTGAAGCAGAACGCGGACAGCGCGCAGCAGGCCGCGCACCTCGCCGGCCAGGCCGCGGACGTCGCCACGCGCGGCAGCCGCGTGGTCGACGACGTGGTGCGCACAATGGGCGAAATCACCACCAGCTCGCGGCAGATCGGCGACATTATCGGCGTGATCGACGGCATCGCTTTCCAGACCAACATTCTCGCGCTCAACGCGGCCGTGGAAGCGGCTCGCGCGGGCGAACAGGGACGCGGCTTCGCGGTGGTCGCAGCCGAAGTGCGCAGCCTCGCGCAACGCTCGGCCACGGCGGCAAAGGAAATCAAGGCCTTGATCGAGACCTCGACCGATACGGTCGAAGCCGGCGCATCACTGGTCGCCAACGCCGGTTCGACGATGGGCGAGATCGTGCAGTCGGTGCGTCGCGTGAACGAGATTCTCGAAGAGATCAGCAACGCCTCGCGCGAACAGAGCGCGGGCATCGAGCAGGTCAATCGTGCAGTGGGCGAAATGGACCAGGTCACGCAACAGAATGCGGCGCTGGTCGAACAGGCCGCGGCTGCCGCGCATTCGCTTAAGGACCAGGTGGGGGTGCTGCGCGAAGCGATTTCGAGCTTCTCGCTGCCGGCCTGAGCATTGTCGGACCACCCGGGAACGACAAAAGCAGGCACATAAAAAAGAAGGCGCTCAACAGGCAGGGAGCGCCTCTTTAACACGCCGCGTCGGAGTCGACGCATTAATCGAACGAAACAGCCGCGCGGATTTTCAAGTCCGCGCGGCTTTTTTTATGCCCCTGCCCCTGCCCGTTTGCGGCACTCGGCACGCGGCCCTCGGCGGCGGCGCCCTCCGCGACATCGTACCCAACGAATATCAGCTTGCATGAACCTCGCATACAGATTACGTTCTTATTACAATTGGAGCGACATCGGTTGCCGGGGCGATTGCGCCAGCCACCCAAAGTATTCATTGCCGCCGATCCACGCGGCACAAGTTAATCGAGCTGTTCGATATCCGCACCCAATGATCCACAAGAAGAAATCCCAGTCTCACGATCCCTACGCGCCCGTCGCGAAGAACCAGTTGCTGGCCGCGCGCCTGCCCATGTGGCGTTCGAAATTCATCGTCCTGCTGGTGTTCGGCGCGTTTGCCTCGCTGGCGGGGCGCGCGTTCTGGGTGCAGGTGGTGAACCAGGACTTCTACGTCGATCAGGGCCAGAAACGCTACCAGCGTACCCTCGAACTCGACGCGACACGCGGGCGGATCGTCGATCGCAACGGCTCGATGCTCGCCGTCAGCCTCGCGACCTATGAAATCTGGGCCTCGCCCAAACTGATCGACGAAGCAGCGGTCGCGCCGCTCTCCAAGCTGCTCGATCTGCCACTCGCGGAGCTGCGCAGGCGTCTGAACGGCGACAAGACCTTCGTTCTGCTCAAGCGGCAGGTGGATGCCGAGACCGCCGGACATCTGTCCAAACTGGGCCTTGCCGGCATCACGCAGATCGCGGATTCGAAGCGGTTCTACCCCGAAGGCGAATCGGCGGCGCACGTAGTCGGTTTCACGGATGTCGAGGACAACGGCCAGGAAGGCGTCGAGCTCGCCGCCAACGAGCAGCTGCTCGGCGTGCCCGGCCAGCGTGAAGTGATCCGCGACCGTCTGGGCCGCGTGGTGTCCGAGACCCGGCCGCTCGTGCCCGCGCAGAACGGCGACACCATCCACCTCACGATCGACCGGCGGATTCAGCAGCTCGCTTACGCGCAGTTGAAGGAAGCCATTGCCAAACATCACGCGGAGGCGGGCAGCGTGGTGGTGCTCGATGCGCGCAATGGCGAAATTCTGGCGCTCGCCAATTATCCGAGCTTCGATCCGAACGACCGCGCCCGCCTGACTGGCCGTCAATTGCGCAATCGCGCGGTGGTCGACACCTTCGAGCCCGGCTCGACGATCAAGCCGGTGGTCGTCGCGCTGTCGATCGACGCGGGCAAGGTGCGGCCGCAGAGCATCATCGATACCGCGCCGGGCTGGTACAAGATCGGGCCTGCCGTGATCCACGACACCTCGAATCACGGCGCGATGACGGTCGCCGAAGCGGTGCAGAAGTCAAGCAACATCGCGCTCGCCAAGCTCGCGCTCAATCTGCCGGCCGAGACGATCTGGACCAAGTATCAGGAATACGGGCTCGGCCTGCGCCCTGAGCTGACCTTTCCGGGCGTGGCGTCGGGCAAGGTGCGTCCGTATAAACGCTGGCGTCCGATCGAACAGGCGACCATGGCGTATGGCTATGGGCTCTCCACCTCGCTGCTGCAGATCGCGCAGGTCTACACGGCGTATGCGGGCGACGGCACGATGCATCACGTGAGTCTGTTGCGTAATGGAGCGGGGGCGGGAGCGGAAGCCGGCGCCGCGCAGTCCACGGACAAAAAAGGTCACACGGTCACGACGCCGGCGACCGCGCGCGCCATCCGCTCGATGCTGGAGATGGCGACCGGCGTGGGCGGCACAGGCCGCGCGGCAACGGTGGAAGGCTACCGGGTCGGCGGCAAGACCGGCACGGCGCGCAAGCAGGTCGGCGCGAGCTACGCGAAAAACCGCTACCGCGCGCTGTTCGTCGGCATGGCGCCGATGAGCGATCCACGGCTGATCGTCGCGGTCATGATCGACGACCCGGCGGGCAAGGCGTTCTATGGCGGCACGGTGGCCGGTCCGGTGTTCAGCGGCGTGACGGGCGGAGCGTTGCAATTGCTCGGCGTGCCGCCGGATGCGCCGGTGGGTGTGAACGGCGTTAGCTGAATGGGTTGAGGTAGAAGGGGTGAATTGAGCGGCGTTAGCTGAATGGCGTGAGGTAGACGGGGTGAATTGGGCGGCGTTAGCTGAATGGCCTGAGGAAGACCGTATGAATTGAGCGGCGTGAGTTGAGCGGTGAGGTCAACGGCGTGATCCGCTCGTAGCGCGGCAGGGGCCCAGGAAACGCAGTCCTCGCGCGAAGCTCGCATCGCGCCCCATCCCTTCGCACGGACGGCAAGCCCTGCGGCGCGATCAGGCATAAGCAATGATGGGCCGAAGCGGCGCGCAATCTCTGCAGAATGCGCCGGCGAATCAGCCGCACAATCGCCGCCGGATGCGCCAACTAATCAGCCGCGCAATCTCCATCCGCATTCACCAGCGCTTCGATGCGATTACGGCCGTTGCGTTTGGCCTGGTACATCGCGCGATCCGCTTCTTCCATGATCACGCTGCCCAACGTGGCCGCCTCGGCCTGCGTACCGCTGACCATCCGCGCCGCCACGCCGATCGACACCGTCAAGGCAATGCGTTCGCCGTTATCGTCCTGCAAAGCCAGCCTCTCGACCGCCAGCCGTACACGCTCGGCAACGGTGAGCGCATCGGCCCGGTCACCTTGCAGCAGGGCGGCAAATTCTTCACCGCCATATCGTGCCACGGTATCGCCGAGGCGCACCTGCTGCCGCACACAAGCCGCCACCGCTGCCAGCGCGCGGTCGCCGGTCTGATGACCGTAGGTATCGTTGATCCGCTTGAAGCTGTCGATATCGATGAAAAGACACGCCACCGGCATCCGATAGCGAACGGCGCGCATGACTTCCTCACGCAGCCGCTCGTCGAAGTAGCGGCGATTGGCGAGGCCCGTCAACGAATCGGTCATGCCCAGTTGCTTGAGCCGCTCGCGATGCGCGACATTGTCGAGGCTCGCCGTCACGATGCTCGCGAAGCGCTCCAGAATGTCGGTGGCCATGCCTTGACCGAAACGCGCAGGATCGTCGCTGCCGAGCCAGAGATAGCCGCTGACGGTGTCGCCCGCGGCAAGCGGCAGCAGGATCGCACTGGCCGGCGCTTCGGCGTCGCCGAAGAAAGCGCGCCGCACCGTGTCGTCCAGTTCGCGCAACGTGCCGAGCCACGGCCGGCCATCGTCGCATAGACCTCGAGCGGCAAGACCGCCCTCGCGCGACGTTCGCAGGTTGGGCTGGTCGAGCGCCTGCAAGGCGGTCGGCTCGAGCAGTTCGCGCAGCATCGGCGCGCGGTCGTCGAGCCAGAGCGTCACGCCCGTGAGTGAGAACTCCCGCGGCAAATGACTGATTAGCGTATCGAGAAAGGACGGGAAATCTTGCGCCCCGATCAATCGCAACTCCACGGTCTGGAAGCGGCGCAGCGTGCGCTCATTGTGCTGCACGGTATCGACGAGCGAGCGAAGGCGCTCGGAAAGCGGCGTTTGGGCGAGATTCGTCACGTTATGAGGTGCGAGCCCGAAGGGCGAAGCGGGGTCGGCGGCCCCAACCGCTCTAATAACGGCCGATTTCACGAGGTCTTGAGGGTACGCGCCGACTACGCTTTTACGCGATCTTAAGTCTCGCTTAATTCTTTGCTGTAACCATGAGGCACAACATCCCCTGTTGAAGCCGCCAGAACATCGGCGGCGCTTTTTCTCAAGGGTGTCGACGACGCGCGATAAGACGGGCTGCAGGCCCGCGAAGAAGGAGTCAAACCATGGATGAAAACACGGTATTCGAGCATCTGCGCGCCATGCCCGGCAACGAATGGGTCCACCAGATTCACTCGTGCAAGGTCTCGGACCCGCTGCAGCATCCTTGGGGACGTTCTTACCGGCTCGTCGAATGGACCATGAAGCACACGCCCGAATCATGTCGCCGGGTGGTGCCCGCCGAGAGCACCCCGCTTGAAATCGCTCAGGCTGTCGTCTCGCACGTTCCGGGCCGGCGCTTCTGCCAGCACGGTGACGAATAGCACGCGACAGGGTCGATCACACGCGGCGCATGCATTGCGCTAGCCACGCGCGGCAATCGACTCGCAGTACTCCAATGCATCATCCAGCCGGTCGTTGCCCCAGAACATTTCATCGCCGACAAAAAACGTCGGGGCGCCGAAAATGCCGCGCGCCGCGGCCGCCGAGGTCTGCTCACGCAGGCGCAGTTTGTTCGCGTCGCTTTGCGCTTCGGTGATGATCTGCCGGGAAGGCAATCCCAGTTCCTCGAGCGCCTCGCTCACCACCTCCATCGAGCCGATGTCGCGGTCATGCGCGAAGTTCAGTTGCATGATCTGGCGACAGTACGCCGCGATCCATTCGCGCTCCGCGCCGAGCAGCGCCACGCGCATGGCGAGGAGCGCCGCACGTGGGAACGTGCTGGGACGCTTCAGCGGGATGCCATATTTGCGGCATTGCCGTTCCATGTCCTTCCATACGTACGCGCCCTTCTCCTTCTGCAGCACGAACGGTGAATTGTCGAAACCGAGGTCGCGGAAAACAGGCCCCAGCAAGAATGGGCGCCAGCCGATTCGCAAGCCCCTTGCCGCGGCCAGAGCCTCGATGCGCATCACGCTGAGGTAGCTGTAGTTACTGCCGAAGTCGAACCAGAACTCGATTTCCGGTGCGCGCGTGATCGCGCGAGATGCGACATCGCTCATGTTTACCTCTCCGATCGTATGCAGACGCATGGTGCCCACCCGCGCCCCACGTCTTGCAAAGCTTAACAGTCGCCCGGCGCGCTTATCCCTATGATGGCCCTACAACCCGCCACGTCAGATGGTCATACACCATGCGCTATCCCTACGACATTCTTACTGCCACGTGTCTTTTCATCATCGTGGTCTCCACGTCCATCATGCTCGCGCTGTGTTGAACACGTGAGCCGCCTCGCGCGAAGGAAGTGAACCTGCGAACGCGCTGTACGTGCGTTCGTAAAAAGACGGGATATACTGTACATATATACAGTACTTTTTCGTCTGAGCAATGCGTCTTCCACCCTTCGATCCGCCCACGCTCGCCGAACTGCGCGCCTGGTGGCGCACGCGCGACGAAGAGGCCGTCCAGCGGCTCATCCTCGAAATCCAGCGGCAGCGGCTTACGCTGCTGGAGCTGCGCAACCTGATCGACTGCGGCGTCCAGCAAGCTCGCGCAGCGGACCGCGCGCTGGTAGAACGCGGCGAACCGTTGATGACACTGCGCATCAGGATTGCTCAGGAAGTGCTGCGTGTCGGCGATATCGACGACACGCGGCAGATGAGCCGCGCCGCACAGGAAAGACTTGCGGTTCGTACCGAAGGTCAGATGGAATACGCGCGCGAAGGCCGTCTCAGGCGACAGCGCCGCAACATCTAGTCAGAGCGCGGTGCCCACTCTCCTGTCGTGACGGCGCGAAACTAGCGCGCGGATCGTTCAGCGCGTTTGTGTCGCCACGCGCAGGCCAAGCGAAATGAACAGCACGCCGATAATCTTGTTCTGCCAGCGCGTCAACCAGGTCAGGCGCTTGACGAGTTTGCCCAGCGGACGAATGGTCAATACGATCAGCGTCGTATAAAGCGCACTCATGCCGACAAAGATAAGCCCGAGCGTGGTGAATTGCAGAAACGTGGAGCCGTGTTCGGGATGAACGAACTGCGGCAGGAACGCGAGAAAAAACAGCGCCGTCTTGGGATTCAGCACTTCGGCGGGAATGGCCTGAAAGAACGCTTTCGAGGCCGACACCGGCGCCACCGCCGGCATATGCGCACTCGCCTGCTTCTCGCGCAATGCACGAATGCCCAGATAGACGAGGTAGGCCGCGCCGACGAACTTCACCGCGTTGAACGCGAGCGCGGAGGTCATCAGCAGCGCCGAGAGGCCGACCGATGCACCCAGCGCATGAATGAAATCACCCACCGCGATACCGAGGCCGGTGAGAATGCCGGCCTTGCGACCGCCATGCACGGTGCGCGTCAAAACCAGCAGCACGGCAGGACCCGGAATCAGAAAGAGCCCGAGTACGACGGCAACGAAAGTCCCCAACGTGGATAGGTCAAGCATGCTGTCTCCTTGATGACGCGCTGATTGTCGCGGACGACCGCGTGGCGTTCAGCGAAAGATTGTAGACGAATGCGTGCAATTCGATTGATGCGCGGCGCGGAGGCGGCAGACCACGGCGACAATGACCGTGCTCTACGCGCGAATGCGTGGCAGGCCGAATCCGTTCGCAGCGGCCGATCCGTTACCATGGCGGGCACGGCGCCGCGTGCGGCCCGCATTTTTTCATCCACCGAAGTCTTTGCCTTGCCCACTTATACCTTGCCCGCGGCGCTGAGCGCGGAACTCGAGATTCGCAAGAGTCGATTTATTGCGTATGCGATACCGGTCGCCGACCGCGACGCCGCGATGGCCGAGTTGCGGCGTCTGCGCGACGAGCATCCCGCCGCGACGCACGTCTGCTGGGCGTTGCTGGCAGGCGGCCAGTCCGGCATGTCCGACGACGGCGAGCCCTCCGGCACCGCCGGCCGGCCGATTCTGGAAGTCTTGCGGCATCACGATCTGGACGGCGTGCTGGCCGCCGTCGTGCGCTACTACGGCGGCGTGAAGCTCGGCGCCGGCGGGCTCGTGCGCGCGTACACCGATGCGATTGCTTCGGCTTTACTGGATGCACCGCGCGTTGAGCGGATCGCGCAGGTTTCGCTGACCGTCGAAGTCAGCTACGCCGACGAGGCGAAAGTGCGCCGATGGATCGATGCCGAAGGCTATACGCTTGTGGACAGCGCTTACGCGATGCTCGTGAAGATGACGATCCGTCTGCCTGTCAATGTGATGGAGGACGCTCAGCGAGCGTTGGTGGATATGACTCAGGGGAAAGCCGGGTTCTTCTGACGGCTCGGCGTGACACGCCCTCTGTTGCGTGCGTGTTCGCCAGCAGTCGGTATAGAAGATCGCGTCGTCAAGGCTCAAGACTTCGCCCGGCTGAAATGCGAACGGGTTGATCTGATAGTAGTCGACGCGTTCACCCATTTGTTTTGCCATACTTAGCAATATTGAACCCACGCGTTAAGTACGGGTACGCATCAACCGAACCGCGAATCGACAATGGGCGTGCGCGCCGCAATCTCTGCATTATCGCAAGCTCAAGCGTCGCCATCAGCGATTACGAGCATGCCATGTGCGGGACTGACGCGAAGGGTTGTCACACGCGACTGTTATTGTCGTGAGATAACGATTACCGCATCGATCTGACCGGACCCAGGACGCGCGCGTAACAGTGATCCTCTAATGACACGGTGTTTATCGCAGCGCCTGCTGGTTATGATGAGCACGCCCGCTTGAAACCAGCGTGAATCCGGGTCACGATGTCATTAAGAGATGTACGGGGCCGGGCCGCTGTTACCATGTCGTTTATTCCCCCGGAATGATTCAATTTAAAAGGGTAACTCCTCTGACTTCGACCGCCGCTTTTTCCAGCACAGCGCCTGAGTCGCCACGCCGGAGCGCGTCTGCGCCGCCATCGCTCAGTCACACTCACTCCCCCTTGGCGACGACCGTGCTCAAGGGTTGCGGCACGATCGCGCTGCCGTTGATGCTGTCCGCCTGCTCCTGGTCTTGGTTTGGCCTGAATAGCACGCCGCGCGCGGCGGCGCATCCAACCGGCTGGCTCAGCGTCGCCCCTGCCCGTGACTTCCCCTACATGCCAGCCCGCAATGGAGAGGTCTCGCCGAACCGAATCGAAAACACGGCAATGACGGGCGTCGTGCTCAAAGACGATATCAATGAAACCGTGCGCGACGGCATTGTGAACCGCCTGAAAATCGCCGGTTTTCATCTCGACGAAGGCAAGCGGGTTCTCAGCGGCAGCATCGAGAAATTCTCAGTGGACGACACGCGGTCGCCGGCGTTCTGGACGCTCAAAATGCGCTATGTGGTGACCGATGCCACGACTCAAAAGGTGGTGTTTTCCACCACCAAGACGGTCAAGCAAAAATCGCCCAAGTTCACCAGCAACACCATCGCAATCGAAGACACGGTCAGGCTGAACGTCGACGCGTTGATCGGCGATCCGGGGTTTGTCAAAGCGGTGAATTGAGGGCGCCGGCAGCGTGAGCTGGAACGGGTTTCGCTACAATTGGCCAGAGGGTATCGCGCGGGCTGCCGTTGCGCCGTGCGATGGATCTCCAACGTCCGTTCACCGTGCGAGCCGTCATGTCCATTACCGCCTGGCTGTTTTTTCTACCCGCCTGTTTCGCGATCAATCTGGCGCCCGGCCCCAATAATCTGCTGTCGATCAATGTGGCGGCGCGTCATGGCTTCATGACCGCGTTCGTCGGCGGCACGGGCCGCCTCGTCGCTTTCGCCTTGATGCTCGTGCTTGCCGCAACGGGGCTTGCGGTTGTGTTGCACGCTTCGGAGTGGTTCTTTCTGGCCATCAAACTGGCCGGCGCTGCTTATCTGATCTGGCTCGCCATCCAGCTGTGGCGCAGCGACGCGCCAACCATCGACACGACGCAACAGGACGATGCATCCCTTGCACGGGTCGCGCAGCGGGAGTTCCTCGTGGCCGCCGGGAACCCGAAAGCCATTCTGGTGTTCACCGCGTTTTTGCCGCAGTTCGTCGATATCGCCAAGCCCATGCTGCCGCAGTTCGCGGTGCTGGGCATCAGTTTTCTGGTGCTGGAATGGTTTGCTATCGCGTTGTATTCGTGGGCGGGGATGTATCTCGGGAAATGGTTGGTCCGTGCGACGGTGCGGCGATGGTTCAACCGGTGTTGTGGGGGTTTTCTGGCGGCGATTGGGGTGGGGTTTTTGATGGTGAGGAGGGGGTGAGGGTATCTGGGAAAGCGGTTAACCGCTTTGTCGCGGCTGGACGATTCGAGCCGGGACGCCGACTACCGTGACATGCGGCGGCACGTCGAACGTGACCACGGCGTTCGCGCCGATCTTCGCATTCCGCCCGATCGTCACCGGCCCCAGTATGCATGCACCCGCACCGATTAGAACGTTATCCTCGATAACCGGCGCACCTGGCTGCCCGCGGCCCCCAATCACTACGTTGGGTGCAATGACTATATCGCTACCGAGCACCGCGTGCCGATGCACGACGATGCCAAGTCCCTGATAGCCGAACACCACATTTCGCCCGACTATCACCGAGGGTGGCAAGGATACAGAAAAGACCACGCGGTTAAAGACTTTTAGCGCCCACGGCAAAAAAGGCACATGTAGACGATGAAGTAGATGCGCTACGCGATAGATGTACAACACGAAAGACTTCCTTGATTGACTGTGCGCGCGATTGGCTCGCCCCGGTTACCGCTGGACGATTAGCGCCTTACCTAACATAAGTGCGAACTTGCTGTTCGTGACCAGATAGCGGCGCCACATACGACGCGGCTCCTGCAGGACGCGAAAGAACCATTCCAGCCCCGCCCTTTGCATCCAGCGAGGTGCCCGGTTGACTTTACCGGCCACGACATCGAACGTTCCTCCCACCCCCATCACGAAATCGACACCGAGCGCCGCTTGCCAGCGGTTGATGAAATTCTCCTTGGTAGGCGAGGTAATCGCCACGAACAGCAGTCGCGCGCCTGACTCGCGAATCCGGTCGACAACGGATTGCTGGTCATTGCCGAAATAACCGTGGTGATATCCCGCGATTCGCAGACCGGGATAGCGGGCCGTGCATATCGTGGCCACGCGTGCGACCACCTCGTCGGTCGCGCCGAGCAAATACACCGGAAGCCCTAGCCTCGCCGCCTCCGCTAGCAACCTGTCGAACAGATCGACGCCGGCAACACGTTCAGGCACCTCGTGACCAAGCATCCGCGCCGCCCAGATCACGCCCATCCCGTCGATACTGATCAGGTCACAATACTGGACCGACTTTGCCAGTTCGGTGTCGGCCTGCATATGTACGAGCTTCGCCACATTGACCGCGACGTGCTGGGTGAAGCGTCTAGCAATAATTCGAGTCAAAATCGCGGCGACCGTTTCTTCCATTGTCGCCACATCCATAGGACATCCAAATACTTCAATGCGCTTCATAAAGCCACTCTGCCTGTTCTCTGACATCCCACATATGAATAGCGTGTCGCGGATGTTGCCTTTATTTCTTCGACACCGAAACCGGTCCAAAAAACAACGTAATCTCGCTGACATCGGACGCGGAACCGTTCCACCCAGACTTGTACAGTCCCATTTTCAAATACGCATCCTGCACACCCATGTAGGCATTTGGTACCCCTTGCGATGCAAACACCAACCGTCCGTCCCTCCACAACTGGGTCGAAGCGTGGTGACCGGAATCGTCGCCAACATAGCGCAGCGACCAGTTGACCCACTTGCCCTCGTCAGCGTCCGCGCAGCACAGCCACTTGCCGGCGGAAACAGTCGCGGTATTCGCCCCTCCACGCTCCGAAATGGCGTACTGCTTACCTTGCAAACTCAACGCGATCGTTGGGCCGCCGGTCCATTCACCTTGATGTACCTGGGTGATAATGACCGCCTGCCTGGCGTCGAAAGTGAAACCAACGGGTATGAACGTGCTCCATCTGATCAGATAGTCTGTTCCCTGCGAAAAACTCACCGCTCGCGGAAAGATCAACTCTGCTCGAGGAACGCCGTTCGCGATCTTCGAAAAGTCTTCGGATCGAGTCATATGAATACGCAAGGCCTTGCGTCCGGCGACCATCGGGTCGTCGACCACGGTGATACCGCCGGGATTTGCCTGAACGCCAATGCCTGCATCGATACCATCTTCCCACGCCGTCGAGAACAGCTTGTCGTACGTGCTCGCCCACGCGCTCATTTGCGGATCGGTCCACGCGACTCCGATATCCTGGGCGCGAACAATACTTAAAGTTCCCAGAAGACAAATCAGCAACCATCCATGCCTCATACAAGCTGCTCCCTTTTGGAATCGCCCACTTTCCGATAGCATCGAACGTATTGACCGACAATCGCGTCAACCGAATAACGGCTTAAGGCTCTTGACACCGCTTGCCGCCCCATTGCACGTGCAAGATCGGGGCTTTCGACCACCTGCCGGATTCTTTCCGCCAGTTCGTCAGCGTCGCCGCAACGGACGAGGTAGCCCGTCACCCCCTCCTCGACCAGATCGAGGAACCCACCGACTCGCGTACCGATCACTGGGCGACCGATAAACATCGCCTCCAGTGTCGAGATGCCGAACGCTTCAAAATGACTCGGCATGCAAAACACGGCCGCGTCGCGATAGAACGCGAGCTTTGCATCGCCCTGTAACCATCCGACAAAGCGCACCCGCTCACTCACGCCGCAATCGATCGCTGCACGATTCCATCTATCCATATCGCCGGCGCCCGCCAACCGCAGTTCAACCTCGACGCCCTGTCGTTTCAGCGACGCAATCGCCCTCAGCAACTCGTCGAGCCCCTTGCCCTCCGTGAATCTGCCGGCAAAAGCGACGTATGGCATCGCGTCCGTGCCCGTCGCGCCTGGGGAATCCCGCAAAGCCGCGCCTGCCGCCAATTCAGCGCTATACGCCGAGTTCCCGATTACATGCAGATCATGCGCAGCACCCTGATGAACCTGCAGTTCCGCCGCAATTGCCGATGACACAGCTACCACGGCGTCTGCTCCGCGAATGAAGCACAACACAGCTTTGCGAGTGGCAGATCCACTGCGGGTCCAAAAATATTGGAAATTACCTGCATGCAGATGAAAGATTGTTTTTTTCCCGCACAGTCGCGCAAGCAGATACAGCATGAATTTTCGGTAGAAAGAACCTCGGACCGACACATGGAAATGAATCAGGTCGACACCCTTGAGCAGCGCGAATAGAAAGCATGGAATATCGACTAGCAGAAAGCACAATAGCGATCTCAGGCTTTGGAAACCATGCGTTTCGAAGATGGCCACCCCTACACCGGCATGCAGAAACCTCGCCCGTTGCGCGCCCAGCTCGGCGAGAACAGATGCAATGCCACCTCGCTGACCCTGTCCGGGTCCCACGTGCAGCACGCGCATCGACGCTGATTCATGAAGCGAGTGCGCGTTATTGTCCCGACGCTTATTCATCGTCCAACCTTCTCGTTAGAGGGTGGAGATCTGCCGCACCACGCTCGACGAGCACAGCAATCATGGCCAGATATGGGCTGACGATTGCAGAGACAAGCACATGACCCGCAGTGCAAGCGGTTCCCATCAAGACGATATAAAACCATTTGCCAAAGCCCGGGACGGCCCCGTTTCCGCGATATAAGAACGCCCTTCCAACACGCCACAAATACAGAACACAAACTGGCAGACCCATCGCCAGCACCAGATCAGGCACGTCGATCTCAACCAGATAGCGCACTACCGGATAGCCGCCCGTGAGCAATGGCACAAAACCTTCGCTTGCCACTTCGTCCCATACATTCGAAAACTTGACGTCGCGCCCGGATAAAATCATGGTGAGCATTCCGCCCTCGCCGGCGTGATCATGCTGATACATGAAATATTGCAGACTGAGATCGACGGCGCTTCGCACGCCCGGCAGCGACAGGTAGACGGCCCCCGCCAGGCCAACCAGTACTGCAACGAGGGCCGCCGCGCGCAAGGTCGCTTGCGGCACCCGATGTCGGCAGTACAAATACGAACATGTCATGGCAAGCGCTCCCGCCATCGCCGCCTTGGTGCCAACAAGGCATGAAGCGAGCACAATGCTGCCGACCAAGGCGCCATTCCATGCCGTCCAGCCCGACGTCAAAACTCTGAGCAGGCCATAGCCAAGCGCCACGATCATGAGGGCGGACGCTTCGTTCTGCGCGTACACAATGCCCTTGTAACCAGAGCGGATTTGCGTTTCAGCCCAATAGCTGCGAAACATATCGATCGAGAACACCGCGCCCACCATGATTGCCAACGCGTAGGCAAACAGCGTCAAACGCACGATCGGTTCGAGTTTCTCAAGTTGGCTGTCGCTCATTCCCGAGAGCGCTGCGAGACAGACAAAAAAAGAGAATACTTTGAGAACGAAAACAGCTTGCTGCGTAAACTCGGCGCTTGTCACATCCCCGAATACGACCGCCCCTGCCGACGCGATGATCGCCAGCACGGCCAGTAGCGCCGTACGCCAACTTGAAAGCCTTATCCGGCCGCCTGCGAGCATAAACAGTATCAGTCCGCCCACCATGCTTCCGCGCACGAACAGCGAGAAACGCGCGTCACCGCCCGCGCTCTCGATTCCATGCGCAGCCAGGACTGACAGGTAGTCCGCGAACGGCGATAGCGCGAGTCCGCCCGCGAACACCATCCATATCAATGGCGTTCCAGGCTGGCGAGTCGGCTCATGCGCCGCCAATCGGTTCCCCTGCTGCACGAATACGGCGTCAGTCATGGCGCGCGCTTGCCGCATGGCTCACCGATGACGACCGCTGCAATGCAACCACGCTCCAACGAGCCGCGGTGCGCAAGAGACGCATCGGCCAAAGTGCTACGTCATGCAATGACGCGCGCGATCTTATCCCTGCTCCACGCTCCTCTTCGATACTGCTCGGCAACCGTTCGAAATCCTCCCACACGGCATAGGGACGCAATTCGGCTACGCGAGCCCCGCCCTCGTCGCGATGCCATGGCCAGTCATCGAGCAAAGCGCCGAGTGGGCCTTCCGAATAGGCGAGAGCCTGACTGGCCGCCCGCGCTGATATCCAGTAGCCCACGGATCCCGATGTCCACTGTTTGAACGGAACACCGACACGCAGTCCGCCAATCGCCGTGACTCGTCTGAGCGGCTCATTGAAGTAGGTCCACGATGACTCTGAGCGGCGCAATTTGGATTGTCCAAGCAGAACAATATCGGCGATGGCCGACAACTCGGACTCGTTGATACGCAGCACATCTTCAAAGAATGCCGGTTCGAGGATCGCATCGTCTTCGAGGATTACCGCAGCGCGACCCGTTTCAACAATCTTGCGCCACACCGAGCGATGGCTCATGAAGCACGCCACTTCCGCACGGGTCAATGAGCGTCCGTAACGACGGCGAGCCGCAACATCGTCGTAGGCGGCATCCAGTTCGATCTGAGTAAGGCAACGCCCATCGACAGCGTCCTCGAAACGGAATGGCGCGTCATGGTCACCCAATAATCCGGCAATTGCATCGCGGCGGCCGGAACGAGACAGGGATATGACATGAACAGGGACCAGGCTTGGCATCATCGAATCAACAATTGGGTAAAGTGGTGGCGCAGCACCGGCTTGCTCAAGATCATCGAGACATACACGGCAAGCAACAGCGCCTCAGCGGTAAGAAGCGACACCGCGGCGCCATCGGCGCCGAAACGCGGCGTCAGAACAATTGCCAGGCCAACGTTCAGCGCGCCAGCCGCCAGCATCATCAGCGACCGCACGCGGGCATTCCCGAACGGCACCAGTACTTGCAATCCAAGAAAATAGGCCAGATTGCCGAACACGCTTGCAAGGCAAAGCAACTTGAGCAGCGACGCGCTACCCGCAAAGCCGGCACCCAGAATCAAAGTAGTCAGCGGTGTCGACACATAGGCGATGACCGCCAGTGCGGCCAGCGTCGTCGACACGATGGCAAACGCACCGATCGCCGTGAGCCGGGCAGCCGACCGGGGTTGCGCGAAAAACATCGACGCGATGCGCGGATAGCAAACCGTATTAATTTGAGCCGGCACCATATTGGCCACGGCCTTCAGTTTCTCGGCGGCCGTATAGATGCCCACCTGATACGGCGTCGTCATTGACGCGAGAACAACTGCGTTCGTTATGCCGAAAAGACTCACCGACGCCGACGAGACGAACATGTCGGCGCTTTCCCGAACACGCTGGGAGACCGAACGCAGCGATGCTGATGGAAGGCGCAGAACACCCAGTTGCCGTGCGGCAATCAGAGAAAAGAGTCCCGTTAAAACCGCGGCTCCCCCCTGGATTCCTGCTGCGCAGGCAACATCGTCACTGTGGCGTACGAAGACGAACGTCAGCGGCAAGGCTATAAAGCGGCCCGCCAGTGCGACGGTCGCAATTGCGGAGAACCGCTCGAGTCCCTGCAACAACCAGTTCAGTGTAAAGACATTACCAACCGCCATCGGCCACGCAGCCAGTACCACGGGAAAGACCGAAGCCAGTTTGCGATCAAAGCAGGCAACGACCAGCAGAACTGCGAACGAGAGCGAGCACAGGCATGCTTTGGCGATCATCGTCGACCAGACGAGTTCGTTCAGTGCCTCCGGTTGCCCTCGCCGTTCAACGACCGCCCTCGGACCGCTGAGAAAGAATCCCCACTCCGTCACAAGCATTCCATACGTAGCGATCGCCGTCGCATAGCCAAGCACGCCGAAATGCGCCGCGCCGAGCACACGCGTCAGATAGGGAAACGTCGCCAATGGCACGAGGTAGTTACCGACCTGCCACACCATCATGGCGACGAAGTTCGAACGGATACGTGACGCCTTCATCGCCGAATTTTCGCGCGTTGCAGATTGATCGCTCACGCGATGCCTCGGCATGTGAACGCTGAAGGACGGGGCGCGCTACGCATGCGCCAGCACGCCGCGCGTGTCGATCACGACCTTCGCCTGGAAGCGGACTGGATCCACGCGCCGGAACTGCGCATGGTCGACCAGAATGACGATGATGTCCGCCTCCAACAGCGCTTCGTTCAATTCGCAGAGCCGCACCTTACCGTCGAGCGCCGCGGGCAAGGTTCTGACATTGGGTTCGACGACCACCACCTGCCCCGCGAATCTCTCCGCGAGTTCGTCAGCGATTTCGACTGCCGGGCTCTCACGCAAGTCGTCGATATTCGCTTTGAAGGCCAGCCCGAGACATGCGATCACCGGATCCTTGAACCGTCGCGCAGCGCGCTCGACGCGGTCGATGACATAGCCAGGCTTGGCGTCGTTGACGGTTCTCGCGGTACGAATCAGACGCGCCTGCTCGGGCGCTGAATCGACGATGAACCAGGGGTCGACGGCGATGCAATGGCCTCCCACTCCAGGGCCTGGCTGCAGGATGCTTACACGTGGATGCCGGTTCGCAAGCCGGATCAGCTCCCACACGTTGATATCGAGCTTGTCGCAAATGATCGAGAGTTCATTCGCGAAGGCAATGTTCACGTCGCGGAATGAGTTCTCGGTAAGCTTGCACATCTCGGCTGTTCGAGCATCCGTCAAGATGCAATCGCCGCGCACGAAGCTTTGATAGAGTTCGCGTGCCAATTCGCTGCACCGTGGCGTCATGCCGCCGATTACGCGGTCGTTCTCAACCAGTTCCCGAATCACGTGACCGGGTAGCACGCGCTCCGGACAATGTGCGATACGGATGTCTGATAGCTCGCCGGCCTGTTGCGGAAAAGTGAGATCGGGACGGAGCTCCGACATCCAGGCCGCCATCTGTTCAGTCGTGCCGACCGGCGATGTCGATTCGAGCACCACGAGATCACCCTTCTTGAGCACCGGCGCAATCGCGTGGCTCGCCGCCTCGATGAAACGGAGGTCCGGTTTGTAGCCGTCCGAGAAAGGTGTCGGTACCGCGATAAGGAACGCATCTGCCGGCTCAGGCGTGATGGTCGCACGCAGATAGCCTTGCGTTACCGCCGCGTGCACCAGCATGTCGAGTTCCGGCTCGACAATGTGAATGGCGCCGCGGTTAATGGTGTCGACCGCATGCTGACTAATGTCCACTCCGATAACACGCTTGCGGCGCGCCGCAAATGCGGCTGCAGTCGGCAGACCGATGTAGCCGAGGCCAACTACCGAAACAGTTTCAAAATCCATTTCTTTTCTATATCCGTAGGCAAATTGTGTTCGCTCGGACCGCTGGAGCCGGACCTCGCGAACCCGGACGTGACGCGATACGACCGTCGTGGAAGGCACCGCACCGATCCGCGGCAGTTTGTTGAAATCGATTACCTGGCCTTTTCCGCCCCATACTCGGAGAATGCGCCATACGCGCTGGCGCGATGGGGCACACCGTTCAACAGAACGCCATCGACGGCGCGACCCGCGCTACCCAGTTGTCGCGTGCTTTCCTGGAGCTCGGCGGCCGAGTGGCGTCCGTGACGGACAACGAGCAATGTCAGGCCTGCGTGTTTTGCAACCAGCACCGGGTCGGTCACCGCGAGTACCGGCGGTGAATCGACGATCACCACGTCGTACAGCTTGCTGAAGTGCGCGAGCAATTTTCCGAAGGCATCGCTCATCAGCATTTCAGCCGGACTGGAGGCCACGCTTCCACTCGTCAGTACATCAAGGTTCGGCAGAACCTGACGGTGGACAGCACTGGCCGGTTCGACTCCACCGATCACATCGGACAGACCCGGTTTACTGGGAAGCGAGAAGTACCTGTGCACGTCGCCCCGGCGCATGTCCGAGTCGATCAACAGAACGCGCTTACCGCCTGTCGATAGCACCGCGGACAAGTTCACCGAGAGAAACGACTTGCCGACTCCTGGCCGCGGCCCCGTCAACATCACGATGTTGTTGTGCGATTTGAGCAAGCCGAATTGCAATGCGGTCCTCAGACTGCGGATTCCTTCGACCGCGATATCGTCGGGCTGAACCGCCGCGAGCACGTTC
Organism: Paraburkholderia sp. RL17-380-BIE-A; assembly: GCF_046028085.1. Classification (NCBI taxonomy): domain Bacteria; kingdom Pseudomonadati; phylum Pseudomonadota; class Betaproteobacteria; order Burkholderiales; family Burkholderiaceae; genus Paraburkholderia; species Paraburkholderia sp. RL17-380-BIE-A. The sequence goes on along the minus strand of NZ_JARESQ010000012.1, from coordinate 177,569 downwards.
AAGCCCTGCACGCCACCACGCGCCGCCTGTTGTAGCGCCCGCTGCCGCGTGCTCTTCGAGACGATCGCGTATACCGGCACGCCGACAGCGCCTTCGATTCCCGACGGGGTCTCGAGCCCGCGATTCAGCGTGCTGCGCACAAATGCGACGGAGCACCCGAGCAGTAGACCGATGACACCCGACAACGCAATCACCAAGGTTTTCTTCGGCTTCACGGGCCTTTCGGCCACCTCGGCGTAGTCGACTGTGTGAACGTTCCCCAACTGGCCCGCCTTTATACGCGCAATTGCTGCGCGCTATCCAGCAGCTTCGTGTACAGGTCCGTATCGACCCGCACATCGCGCAGGAGACGGAGTTCCTGTTGCTGAACATTCGGCAAAGCAGCGACTTTCTCATTGAAAGCAGCCTGCTGTTTCTGCAGTTCCGCAATCTGGGCGTCGATAGCCTGCACTGAGGGATGTTCGACCGTGTACCGTTGTGCAAGCGCAGAACGTTGTTGCTGTAACTCGATCAACCTGGTTTGACTATCGACGATTGACTGCAACAGGAGTTTGCCTTCGGCCTCCAGATCGACGGTGCCTTTCTCGGTGCGGAACGCGTTATATTTCGACTCGGCTTCGTCGAGGTCCGCGCGTAACTGAGGAAGTTGTTCGCCGAGGAACTGCAACATCTGCTGTGCCTGCGCAGACTTCCTGTCCACATTTCGCTGAACGTAAATGCTCGCAACACGGTTAACGGTCGCAGCGGCGCTCGCCGCGTCCGCGCCTTCAAGCGAGACAGCGACAATGCCCGACTGTTTCGCCTTCTCCCTGATATTGAGCGCGCTTTGCAGATCCGCTGCCGTAAGTTGTGTCGAGGCCCTCGCAAGATTGAATGACGTGCCCGCGCGCGCAACCATGCGGTTCACGCTCAGTTGCACCGGACCATACCGCGTCATACCCTGCGCCGTGGCGCCAACATGGCCGTGCAGCACCGTGCGGCCATCCGGGCCCTGGAGTTCGAATGCCTGGTTCGCCTCCACCATCAATCTGAAAGACTGATCGTAAAGCGCGGCGGGGACGTCGAATTGCATCACATCCAGACTCTCACCGCCCCACGCGAAACGACTCATCCCCAAGACGGGATCCGCCGGAGCGCCTGCGGTCACATACCGCGCGACCAGCGCGCCGATTAAGGAAAACCGGTACGGCGTTGCCTTCACGTCGAGATGCAAACTACGGACGGTTTCTTCCGCCACCCTCCGCGATCGGATCAGTTCAATTTCGGCGTCGGTCGACACCTTGCTCTGGAACAAGGATGCAAGGTCGCCGAGTTTGTCGTTGAGCGTATCGCTGCCAGGGTCGCTGTCGACCTGAATCATCACATCGGCTTTGTACAATGGCGTGGCGAAAAACGCATAGGCCACGCCGAGAAACAGCATTGCCGCAGTGGTCAGCGCAATGAGAAGCCGGTTCTCGCCCAACAAGGCAATGACATCGGACAGCGTGATTTCCTTTTCGCTCAGCGCGTCGGCCGAGCGTTCCCGATCAAGTAATTTCATAATTCAGTGCATCAACCTGGCAATGTCTTCGCACCATTTCAAAACGCTGTGCTCGATTTGCGCGAAAGCCAGTTCAAAAATGACACGATGCCGCTGATACGGATCCACAATATCAAGTTGCTCATGCTCGCCCAACCGGAATACCTTCCCCCTTGCGAACGGGAATCGATCGAGAATCAACGCGCGCTGCGTGTTCGTCATGGTCAGCACGACATCTGCTGCGCGCACGTGTTCGTCGCTCAGTGCCTCTGCCACATGTCCACTAATATCCATCCCATGCTCACGCGCAACCTGGATCGCCATCGGATCCGCATGCCGGCCAACGAGCGCTCGCGTCCCTGCCGAACTCACTGAAACAAGTGGCAGCGCCCGCTCGAGAAGCGCCCGCGCCACCGGACTTCGGCAGACATTCCCCTCACACACCATCAAAATCCGGGTCATTTCGCAATCACCCCCGCAGTCAAGCCCGTGCTGATCAACGGCATCAACAAACTCAGCACACGATTGAAGCGAACGAGACCGCTACCATCCACATACACCACGTCCTTCGGTTGCAGCTCGAAATCCTTGGCGAGCAGCATCGCGACCGGTGAATGGCCGTCGAGGTGAAACACTTGCGGCGTGCCCGCCAGCGAACCGCGGATCACGAACATCTGAGCGGCGTCGGCGGTCGAAGCATTCACGCTGCCGGCCTGCGCAAGAGCGTCGGCCAGCGTCATGCGCCCCGTTCGACGCGGAATCGCAGAGACCGGTTTGTTCACTTCGCCCATCACATACGCGTCGTTTTCGTCACGCGACACGACGCGCAGCAGGTCGCCTGGTTTCAGATAGAGGCGCGACGGGCTCAATCCCTGTGCAAGCATCTGGGTCAGGTTCACGCGATAAGACCGTTCGCCGCGAACCAGAACGAGGTCGCTCTGGTCGGCCGCTTCACTGAATCCACCTGCGCGGCCCACTGCTTCGTAAAGCGACATGGGCACGTCGTTGACCGCCAATGTGCCGGGGCTACGCACTTCTCCATCCACGTACACCTGGTGCGCCCGATACGACGCCATCCGCACGGTCACTTGCGGTTTGACCAGGTACTTGCCGAGCACGCTGCTCAACCGTTGCTGTATCTCTTCGGTGCGCAGGCCGGCCACTTGCAGGGTGCCTGCGTACGGAAATGTCAGGCCGCCGTTCTGATCGACGACGAATCCAGCGAGCGGATCACCCGGCCGCGACGAAGATTGCGTTTGTGCCGACCCAAGTGCCGCCGCGAATTCCGGATGGTCCCAGACGACAATTTGCAGCACATCGCCCGGCCCGACCGTGTAGGCCAACGGCGCTCCAGAGAGCAATTGCGACAGTTCGATCTGCTGCTGTTTCCGGCTTTGAGCCAGTTGCGAGATCAACTCCGCGTCGACTTCCGTGATGGCGATGTCCGGTGTGCCCGCCGTTGCATCGGCCTTTTCGCTTGCCGCGCCTTCACCGGCTTCTCCAACCACGCTCGACGTATTGGACCCACCCGACTTGTCCTGCACGCGAGACGTTTCCATTCGCATACCTGGCGCCACTGCACATCCACCGGTCAGCAGGATTACCGCTGCCATCAAAACCCCAAGCCTGAACGCCGGCCGGGTTGAAAATACCGCTAACATCTTGTTCAACCTATTCAAGAGAACGCGCCGAAGCCGCGTTCTCGCTGCCCGCTATTGGGCAGATTTCATTCATATTCCACTGGGATATGCGACGTCTTCCACAATCGGCACGGCTTCATGGCCAATCTGGTTTCAGATCGCGATGAAGCCGCACGTCAATACGCATTCCGATGCCGCAACCCCTTCACCACCGTCGCAAACACAATCCGCATATCCAACCCAAACGACCAGTTACGCAAGTAGTACAGATCGTGTTCCACCCGTGCCTGCATCTTTTCAACCCGATCCGTCTCTCCGCGAAAACCATTGACTTGAGCCCACCCGGTAATACCCGGCTTGATCCGGTACCGATGGATATAACCGTCGACGATGCCGCGATACTCGTCATCGTGTTCGATCGCGTGGGGCCGCGGCCCCACCACCGACATCTCCCCGCGCAGCACATTCAGAAACTGCGGCAATTCATCGAGACTCGTGCGACGCAAGAACGCGCCCACGCGAGTGACACGCGGATCGCCACGCGTAGCCTGACGAACGACACCGGTGCGCGCCGCGTGCTTGCGCATGGAGCGAAACTTGTAGATGCGAAACACACGTCCGTCCGCGCCCTTGCGCCGCTGGGTGAACAACACCGGCCCCTCCGACGTCGCCTTGACGGCCACTGCAATCGTCACCATCACCGGCGCCAACGCGAGCAACGCCGTGAGCGCGAACAGCCGGTCGAAAACCGCCTTCTGAACCAACGCGTACGGAGTCATCGGCGATGCCATCAGATTGATGGCCGGCGTGCCAATCAGATCGACCACGTTCCGATCGAACATCGCAAGACTGCGTACATCAGGAATGAAGCGCACGTTGACCAGGTCGCCGCTGAATTCGTCGAGGATCCGCAGCACGGTGTCCTCCTCTGACATGGATAGCGCGAGCCACACTTCTTCGACCTGCTCACAGCGTACCCAGTCCGCGAATTCGGGCAGACACCCGAACGACGGCAAGCCCGGAAAATCAGCCTCGTTCCCCTGCCGCGTGTTGAACGTGGCAACCATCCGGAAGCCCGCTTCCGGCGAGCGCACGATATTGGCGATCACACGGTCGCGATGCGCGCCGACGCCCACCACCGCCACCGTGCGCAGGTTGCCTCCCGCCCGCCTCATGCGGCCGAGTACCGCATGCACCAGCAGTCGCGAAACGACCAGCCCAACCGCCGTGATCGCGGTCCAACTCACGCACCAGAGCCGCGACACTGATGCAGCACGGTGAAGCAGGAACAACATGGCAAGTCCGCAAACCTGCACCGCGATCCAGCCGAATACGATGTTGAAACTCAAACGCCATTTCGACCGGCCGCGCCACGAGTCGTACACGCCGAACCATGGCAACAGCACAATGGCAAACGCCATATCGAACGCGACGAACGCACCCTCGAAAATCGACAGACCCGGACGAGGCACGAACGCGAGCGAGGCCAACGACGCGCCCAACGCAATCAACATCACGTCGAGCAGGCGCGCCAACATGCTGTCCACGTCCGCTAAATTCCGGCCGGCGGGTTGACGAATTGCCGTTCGCATGGACCTTGCCCTAACACGCGTGAGGGTCGCGGCGCCGGGCACCAGCTTCCACGCCATGCAGACGGCTCTCCGGTGCCACTTGCGCGAACGTGACGGAATAGTCCAAAGCAGTCCTCGGCCTCATGGCATCACCCTCAATACAGTTCATTTGCAATGCCGACCGAATGCATCACTTTTCAAAGAGATCGCATTCTGCCTCCATCAAGATCGTCCAAAGATGGGAAATTTCCCAACTCGTCACAGCATTCGTCAGCTTGGAAATCCAATCTTTGGGAACGACTCTGAATTCTCCAAAACAGTCCGGCTTCTGGTCGTTCATAACCTATCCCTAATGGACTCGTTGAGAAACTTTAACTATCTGCAATCGTCTCCTCCCCTTATGCTCGAACAGTGACCCGCAAACCGTGTACGGCGAGAAACGGCACCGGGCAGGAGACTATTCATCGTCAGAGGAGCGGCATCATGAAGATCTGTATCTTCGGAGCAGGAGCGATTGGCGGCTTGATGGGTGTGCAGCTGGCACGCGCCGGCGCGGATGTGAGTTTCGTCGCGCGCGGCGCGCATCTCGCGGCCATGCGCGAACACGGAGCGCGTCTGATCATGGACGGCGAGACGTTCAGCGCGCCGGTACGCTGCACGTCCGATCCGCGCGAACTCGGCGTGCAGGACTTCGTGATCATTACGCTGAAAGCGCATTCGCTGCCCGGCGTGGTCGATGCGATGCAGCCGCTGCTCGGCAAACACACGGCGATCGTCACGGGCGTCAACGGCATACCGTACTGGTACTTCTACCAACACGGCGGCCGATTCGCCGGCACGCGGCTCGCGAGTGTCGATCCCGACGGCGGTCAATGGACGAAGCTCGGCCCTGAACGGGCGATCGGCTGCGTGCTGTATCCCGCCGCCGAAATCGTCGAACCCGGCGTCATCAAGCATGTGTACGGCAAGAAGTTCCCGATTGGCGAGCCAAGCGGAGAACGCACGCCGCGCATTCAGCAATTGCACGAGATCATGCAAGCGGCCGGTTTCGAAGCGCCGATTCGCGACAATATCCGCGACGAAATCTGGCTCAAGCTATGGGGCAACCTGTGCTTCAACCCGATCAGCGCATTGACGCACGCCACGCTCGACGTGCTCACCAGCGACCCAGGCACCCGTGCCGTATCGCGCACGATGATGCTGGAAGCCAAGCGCATTGCGGATCAGTTCGGCGTGCACTTTCGCGTCGATGTGGAAAAGCGTATCGACGGCGCGGGCGCGGTCGGCGCGCATAAGACCTCGACGCTGGTCGACCTGGAGAATCGTCGTCCAATGGAGATCGATCCGCTGTTGACGGTGGTGCAGGAAATGGGCCGCCTCGTCGCCGAGCCCACGCCGACTATCGATGTCGTACTGGCGCTCATCAAACTGCGTGAGCGGATGGCATTGCAGGGAGATTGAGGCCTGGAAACACGATTTCGCCGTTGAACGACTGCAAGCAAAAGAGGATCGAACGCCACGCGCGTTCGATCCTCTTTCCTTTAGCGACCACTTGTTACCACTGGTCGCTACTGGTCGCTACTGGTCGCTACTGGTCGATAGCGAGCCACACGGCTTTAGGCTCGGTGAAGTTTTCAATCGCGACGTCGCCGTGTTCGCGGCCGAACCCGGAGTCGCCGGAGCCTCCCCACGGCAGGCGCACATCGGTGTAGCCGTAAGTGTTGATCCACACGGTGCCCGCCTTCAGATCGCGCGCAACCCGATGCACGCGGCCGATATCCGCGCTCCACACGCCCGCGGCGAGGCTATACAGCGTGCCGTTGGCGATCCGTATCGCGTCGGCTTCGTCGTTGAATCGAATTACGCTCGCCACGGGACCGAATATCTCCTCCTGCGAAATGCGCATCTCATGCTCGACGTTGGCGAAGACAGTCGGCTCGACAAAGAAGCCGCGCTCGCCCACTCGCGCGCCGCCGGTCACAAGCGACGCACCTTCGGAGCGCCCTGTTTCGACATAGCCCAACACCGTCTTCATTTGCGCCGCGGAGATGAGCGGCCCCATGGACGTATCTCGCGCCGACGGATCGCCGACCTTGATCGACTTCGCGCGAGCGGCGAGGCGCTCGACCACTTCGTCGTACACATCGCGATGGGCGAGAATGCGCGAGCCCGCCGAGCACACCTGGCCGGTGTTGAAGAAGATCCCCGCCGCCGCGGCGCGCACCGCATTGTCGAGATTGGCATCCGGAAAAATCAGGTTGGCCGATTTACCGCCGAGTTCCAGTGTGACGCGCTTGAAGTTGCCGGCCGCGCCTTGCAGAATGCCGCGCCCCACGGAAGGCGAACCCGTGAACGTCACCTTGTCGACGCCCGGATGCGCGACCAGCGCATCGCCGACCACGCGTCCCTTGCCCGTGACGATATTCAACACACCCGGCGGCACGCCCGCTTCGAGTGCCAGTTCGCCGATGCGCAATGCGCTCAGCGGCGTAATCTCAGCGGGTTTGACGATCAGCGTACAGCCACACGCCAGCGCAGGCGCGATCTTCCACATGCCGATCATCAGCGGGAAATTCCACGGCACGATCGCGGCGACCACGCCGACGGGTTCACGCAACGTGTATGTCAATGCATCGGGGCGCACCGGCACGACCTGGCCGTTGATCTTGTCGCACCAGCCTGCGTAGTATTCGAGCGTATCGATCGCGGCCGGAATGTCCTGGCGCATGACCGCGGCGATCGGCTTGCCGGCGTCGAGGCTCTCGAGCGCGGCCAGTTCTTCGAGATTCGCGCGCATCAGCGCGGCGAACCGCATCAGAATGCGGCCGCGCTCAGCGGTTCGTATCGCGTTCCATACTTTCAATGCGGCACGCGCCGCGTGCACTGCCGTGTCCACGTCGGCGGAACTGCCTTGCGCAACCAGTGCGATCGGCTCTTCGGTGGCGGGGTTGATGTCGACGGAATATTCGCCGGTGCCGGGCGGCAAGCGCTTGCCGTCGATAAGCAGATCATGGCGCCTGAGGTCGGTTTCAGTTTCCATCATGAAGCTCCTTGCTTGAGATGCTGGCTGAGATGTTGCATGGGCTGAATGCTTGCGAACCGGTTTGGGATGAGGGCTGACTAGGGCTCGTGGAGTACGGCGCCGTCGCGCGCAACGGTCATCCCCGTTCGCATTGAAGAAATGGATGGCTGAGCGTCGGCGGCGTCTAAAGGCGCGCCGGCTGGCGCGGAAAACTGTGCCCACGCCGCCGCGACGTTGGGCCTCAGCGAACGGTTGCGGCGATGCACGAGCAGCGTCGTCAGATTCATCCCTGGTTCGAGCGGCCGGCTAACGAGTGACGGGCCCACTGCGGGCCAATGCGCGTCGATGGGTAATATGCCGACGCCGAGCCCCAGTTCGACCATGCGCAACACTGCCGCGACATGCCCGAACTCCTGCACCGGCCGGCGCTTCACGCCGTTCGTATTGAAGGCGAGTTCGAGCGCCGCGCGCACACCCGTATCGGCATTCAGCGTAACGAGCGCCCATTCGTGCAACGCGCTCCACGCAACGGTCGCATGGCGTGCAAGCGGATGCGCGGGCGGCATCACCGCGTGGAGCGGGGTCGTGAAAACGACTTGCGCGTGCAACAGATCGCCGGCGAGCGGCTCGGCGAGCGAGACCACGCCGAAGTCCACTTCGCCTTGCTCGACGCTCGCGAGCACACCGCTTTGCGGCTGATCCCTGACGGAGACGATCAGTTCGGGAAAAGCCGCCGCGCATCGTGCGAGCCCTTGGGCCACCCAGCTCGACGACAACACCGGATTGCTCGCCAGCACCACCACGCCGGTATGCCCGTCGTAAGCGGCTCGCTCTTCACGCAGCGTCAGGTCGATTTCATCGAGCAGCCGGCCAATCCTTCGTTCGAGACTCGCACCCGCATGAGTCAGTTCGACCTGGCGGGTAGTGCGGTCGAATAGTTTAAGTTCGACCGCTTCTTCGAGTTCGCGGATACAACGGCTCACCGCCGATTGCGTCAACTCGAACTCACGCGCCGCGCGCGTGAAACTCCGCTCACGCGCAACGGCGACGAACACCTTGAGTTGCTGCAACGATACATTCATGACGTCACTGCCGGGCGCGGGCCGCTCACCCTATTCTCCTGTCTGCTCAGGCCAGTGACTCAGCCGCGAGGCCTTGCCCGTGCCGGCAACCGCCAGCACACCCTGAGGCTCATTGTGCGTTTCGATCCAGCGTGAGCGCATCGGGGCGAGTATGAACTTCGCGGAGATGCCCGCGGCGATCGTCACGACGGCGGAGACGATGAAGACGAGACTCCAGCCGCCCGTCGCCGACAGCACTGAAGCAATCGGCACCAGCAGCGAAGCCGTGCCCTTCGCGGTGTACAAGGTACCCGCATTGGCCGCCGCATACTTGCTGCCGAAGGTATCGGCACAGATCGCCGGGAAGATCGAGAAGATTTCGCCCCAGAAGAGGAAGATCAACGCGGCGAACGTCATGAACGCATACGGGTTGGTGCCGTACTGCATCAAGCCGAGCAACGCCAAACCCTCGCCGATAAAGATCACGAACATGGTGTTTTCACGGCCGAGCTTGTCGGAGATGAAGCCGCACAACGGACGCGTAAAACCGTTGCAGACGTTGTCGATGGAAAGCGTGGCGGTCAGAAGCGGCAAGGTCATACCGAAGATCGTCATCGGAATGCGTGCGAGGCCCCAGTCTTTCGCGATCGGACCGATCTGCGCGGTGGCCATCAGACCGCCCGCGGCCACCGCCACGAACGAGACGTAAATTACCCAGAACACCGGCGTTTTGATCATCTGACCCGGCGTGAAGTCCACCTTCGAGACGGCGAACTTTTTCTTCGGCGCGGGTTGCTGGCGCAGGTTCGGTTTCTTCAACAGGAGTGCGAGTGCCAGAATGCATCCGCCTTGCAGAATGCCGAAGAAGAAGAACGTGTGCTCATAGCCCGAACGCGTGATCATGTTGGCAATCGGAATCACCGTCACCGCCGCGCCCGCGCCGAAGCCCGCTGCCGTGAGACCCGCGGCAAGACCGCGCCGGTCGGGAAACCATTTCAACGCATTGCCCACGCATGTGCCGTACACGCCGCCCGCGCCGATCCCGGCGATGACCGCGGAGACATACAGCATCGGCAAGGTCGTGGCATATGAGTTCATCACCCATGCAATGCCCGCGCATATCGCTCCGCCCGCGACCACGGGCCGAGGCCCGAACCGGTCGACCAGCCAGCCTTCGAGCGGCACGAGCCACGTCTCAGTCAGAATGAAGATTGCAAACGCAAGTTGAATCGACGCTTCGCCCCAGTGATGCCGCGCGTTCATTGGGGTGACGAACAATGTCCAGGCGTATTGAAGATTGGCGACCAGTGCCATGCACACCATGCCGATGACGAGTTGCCACCAACGGTTCGCCCAAAACACCCGGGCCTTGGTCTGCTGAGTGAATTCGTCCATGAGCCTTGTCTCCACTATTTATTTAGTGCAGCCGACCAACGTCCCGATGGAAGTCCCTTCGATGACGCGCCGGACTGTATACATCCCACCTTATGGTTGCGCCCCGAAAAGCCGTGCTCCCGGGAATATCTGATATTTGCGTCTTTAATCCGTTGCTTTAAAAATCCACCCGCTTAATTCATCGAATTCTGAAAATACTTTATTCCGATCAATTAAAACTTCGCATTGCGACGAGGCTGTCGCCGCCGGTCCATAAGGCCTGAAATCCAAGCGTTAACCCGAGTACTTCACCCACCGCTCTGGCGGCATTTCCGCTTTCTTATACAGAGTCATGCTAGGGTCATTGCTGAATTACTAATAATTAAAGTTTGTTATTATGTTGATTCACGTTTGCTTATACATCGGCCATGACGATGCGAAATGCGACTCTGCGACAACTGAAGGTCTTCGAAACGGTGGCGCGCCACCTGAGCTTCTCGCGCGCCGCCGAGGAATTGCATCTCACGCAGCCGGCCGTCTCCACTCAGGTCCGGCAACTCGAAGAACATGCCGGGCTGCCGCTGTTCGAACAACTCGGCAAAAAAATCTATCTGACGCCGGCGGGCACCGAAATGCTTCACTACAGCCGCGCGATCATCCAGCAATTCCACGAAGTCGACGAGGCGATGAGTCAGCTCAAGGGCGTCTCCGGCGGCAAGCTGAACGTCGCGGTGATCAGCGCGGGCGACTACTTCTTTCCGCGACTGCTGGCCGAATTCACGCGCCGCTATTCGGGTGTCGTGCTCAATCTCGCCGTGCACAACCGTGAGGAACTGCTGCATCAGCTCGCTACCAACCAGACCGATCTCGCGGTGATGGTGCGGCCGCCCCACGAAACCGACGCGACCAACGAGCCGTTCGCGCCGCACCCGTACGTGATCGTGGCGGCGCCCACGCATCCGCTCGCGCATAAGCGCAACATCAAGATCGGCCAGTTGGCGAATGAAGCCTTCATCGTGCGGGAACGCGGCTCGGACACATGGAATTCGATGGAAGAAGGTTTCGCCGGGCGCCTTGCCAACCTCAAGATCGCCATGGAGATCAAGAGCACCGAGACGATCAAGCAGGCCGTGATCGCGGGCATGGGCATCGCCTTTCTGTCCGCGCATACGATCAGCCTCGAACTGCAACTCGGTCATCTGGTCGTGCTCGATGTCGAGAGCTTTCCGGTCATGCTCAACTGGTACGTGGTGCACCGCAAGAACAAGCGCCTGCCGCCGGTAGCGGTCGCCTTCAAGCGCTTCCTCATGGAAGAAGGCGCGAATCTGATCGAGAAGATCACGCGCGTCAGGGAATTGAGCGTGTATAAGCAGTAGGCTATGGAGAAGCAATAAAACTTTAACTATTGAAAATTCATCAGGACTTCTATGCTGCAAGCGAGTTCCCTCACTCGTCAGCCCAGGAGGCCGATCATGAATCACGCTTCGGTTGAATCCCATACCAGCGCGCACCTTGCCCGCGCCGCTGCGATCCATCCCGACGATGCCCACCTGAGCGCGTACAACGCCGCTTTCAGCGACCTCGGCCTGCGTTTTCGCTGGGATCGCGCCACGCTCGACGTGCTCAAGGAATTCAACAGTGAAGCGGCCCGCATCACCGCCTACATCGAGCGGTTTCACGCCCATCTCCATCGTGCCTACGATACCGACTTCCTCGCTCAACTGATTCTGCACAAGAAGTCGCAGTACTTCAGCGAATTCACGGCGACGGGCGACTGAGAGCGTCGGCGGGATTTCGATCCCGCTACGCGTCGCGCTTGTCGCCAGACAGGTGCGTGCGTTCATGAGGCACGCCGCGTGGTGGCGCAAGTCGAACGATGGTGGGCGCACGCGCGCTTTCGCCCATCCCCGTTCACGCTATGCCGTTCGCTTCGACAGCGCGGATATGCTGCCGTGCGCAGGTCGGCTCGCGTTACATCGGGCAGCGTCCACGCCTGCTCTTCGCCGCCGTGCCATTCGATTCGCTCCAGCAGCCCGCGTTTGTGCGTGGTCGCACTATGGCTGTGGCAACGCGCGGCAAATGCGAGCGCGCCTGAATCGTGGCCCTGCTCGCGCGCATTGGAATACTCGCGGCTGGTCATCAGATGCACACCCATTGCACAAGCCACCGCGCTCATCGCGAGTAGCGCGGCCAGTCCGAATGGCTGCGCCTGTTCGGTGACGAAACCGTAGCCGAGCCAGGCGCACAGCAGCAGCGCAAGCAGATTGACGACATCGTGACCAGGACGCGCCACCGCGGCGAAGTCCAATACACCGCGCAGTTTGCAGAACGCAATCGTCGAGGTGGCAAAAATCAGCGCGCCGATGAACACGGCGACACAGAGTCCACCACGCTCCACGCTCGCCTGCGCCGCCGACGACAGATAACGCGCAAAACCACCCGACATGACAGCGAGCCCCATGCCACTGCCCAACAGGGCGACGAGTCGCGGCCGCCGCGTCAAGTTGCGTCCGTGCGCCAGTCGCGCGCCGAGCACCGCGCCCGCCACCGCGGCGCCAACCGTGCCGTCGCTCGCGCCCATGCCCGCAGCGAGAAGCGCCGCGAGTGCGGCGGCCAACGCGCCGACGTGCCAGTCAGGCCGACGCTTCGCTCGCCGTTCGAACTGCAGTTGCCCGACTGCGGCAAGCGCGACGGCCAACACGGAGGCAAATAAACCCGCCAGCGAACACCACACGGTACTGTCATACGCTAGCGGCATGCGTGCTCCTCCGAGTCGGAAAGCATGGGCACGTGCCCATGCATGGCGAAGTCAGCCAACCGTTCAGACGGCGCTCGACGCGACTGGCTCCGTGCCGGCCACAGCAACCGCGCGCGCGGCGCTCAAGGTATTGCTCAGCGTGCCGATCCCGTCGACCGTGATCGACACCGTCGCGCCGTCCTTGATCGACCCCACGCCCACCGAGGTGCCGCACGCAATCACATCGCCCGGTTCGAGCGTGAGATCCTGCGAGATCAGACTCACCTGCTCGGCCGGCGAGAAAACCATGTCGGCGAGCGGATAATTCTGCCGCTCCACGCCGTCGAGTGTCGTGACAAGACGTGCGCGCTGCCAGTCGAAACCGGAGACGATCGCCGGCCCGATACAGCAAAACGTATCGAAGCCCTTCGCACGGCACCATTGCGGAAAGTGCGGATTCTCGTTCAGCAGATCGGCAGCGGTGACGTCGTTCACCAGCGTGTAGCCGAAGATCGCTTCGGCGGCCTCTTCGACGCTCGCGTCCCGGCAGCGCCGTCCGATCACAATGCCGAGCTCGCCCTCATAGACGATCTTGCCCGTGTAGCTGAGCGGCCTGCGGATCGGCTCACCCGCGCCGATTACCGAACCCGCCGGCTTCAGCAGGAAGAGCGGATGCGCGGGCACGGGCTTGTCGAGCTTCGCCGCCAGCGCGTAATAGTTGTTCCACAGCGCGACGATCTTGCCCGGCGCGCACGGCGCGATCGGGGCGAGCGCGCGCGTCGAGAGCACGGCGCCGGTCGGCACCGGCTGATCGAGACTTTCATACTCGTGCAGATAGCCCCCCTCCACACGGCCGAACACGACGCCGCCGTCGCTCGACATGAATCGCATCCACGTATCCATTCGTTGCTCCCTGTTAGCTTGAATCGTCTAGATCGCGCCGGCAGTGCGCAGTGCGCTGACCTGCTCGGGCGAATAGCCGAGTTCGGCCATGACCTCGTCGGTATGCTCGCCGAGCAGCGGAGAACGCGTCACCTCGGTCGGGCTGTCGGACAGTTTGATAGGATTGCCAACCGTCAGATATTTGCCGCGAGTCGGGTGATCCACTTCGACGATCGTGCCGGTTTTGCGCAGCGAAGGCTCTTCGGCGATTTCCTTCATCGACAGAATCGGTCCGCACGGAATGTCGTACTTGTTGAGAATCTGCATGGCCTCGAACTTGGTCTTGGTCATGGTCCAGCGTTCGATCTCCGCGAAGATATCCTTCAAGTGCGGCAGGCGCGCGGCCGGCGTCGCGTAATCGGGATCCGTCGCCCACTCTTCCTTGCCGATCACGTTGCAGATCTTCGCCCACACCGGCGCCTGCGTGATGAAGTAGATATACGCGTTGGGGTCCGTCTCCCAGCCTTTGCACTTCAGGATCCAACCTGGCTGACCGCCGCCCGATGCGTTGCCCGCGCGCGGCACTGCTTCGCCGAACTGTCCATTCGGATATTGCGGGTACTCTTTCATCGTGCCGGTGCGTTCGAGCCGCTGCTGGTCGCGCAGCTTCACGCGGCACAGGTTCAGTACGCCGTCCTGCATCGCGGCGAGGACGCGCTGGCCGCGTCCGGTGTGCGTGCGCTGATAGAGCGCCGTGACGATGCCGAGCGCCAGATGCAAGCCGGTGCCACTGTCGCCGATCTGCGCGCCCGTCACGACCGGCGGACCGTCGTCGAAGCCGGTGGTCGACGCCGCGCCGCCCGCGCATTGCGCGACATTCTCGTAGACCTTGCAGTCTTCGTAGGGCCCGGGGCCGAAGCCCTTCACCGAAGCGACGATCATGCGCGGATTCAATTCCTGAATCCGCTCCCACGTGAAGCCCATGCGATCGAGCGCGCCCGGCGCGAAGTTTTCCACCAGTACGTCGCATTTCTGAATCAATGCTTCGAGCACCTGCTTGCCTTCGGGGTTCTTCGTATCGATCGTGACCGAGCGCTTGTTGTGGTTAAGCATCGTGAAGTAGAGGCTGTCCACGTCCGGAATGTCGCGCAACTGCTCACGCGTGATGTCGCCCGCGCCCGCCCGCTCCACCTTGATCACGTCCGCACCGAACCACGCGAGCAGCTGCGTGCAGGTCGGTCCGGATTGCACATGCGTGAAGTCGAGAATGCGCACGCCGTCGAGTGCTTTGCTCATGTCCTGTCTCCTGAAGGGCGCGTCTTATTTGCACATGGTTTGGTTTTTGGTATCCGGCGCATGGTCGCGCGGGTCGCAATGGGCGGGTGCCACATCGAACGCGGTCATGCCGAACGTGCCCTCGCCGGCCGGGCGCGCCTTCTGTTTGAGCGCCTGTTCGGCCTTTGCGCTGCGCGTCGCTGAAATCAGGGGTGAAACAACTGCGGACATAGTCGCCTCCTAGTCACCTTCGACACATACGGTATGTGATATATCAGATTCAATCAAGCTTGATTTCTAGATGCCGCCTCGGTGCGATTTCTCCTCCTTAGGCTTACTCAGACTGGCGCACCACGGAGAAACGGCAAACTTGCAGGCGCCAAGTCGAGGGAAAACACCAAGGTCTTTGCTTTACTTGACTCGTTTGATATATCACATACCATATTTTTAAGACCGTCAAGCGAGGTTTATCCCGCACCTCGACGGCCTGACGGCATTTCGGTCTGGCGAAAAAAAAAGCCCGCGGTGTTTCCACCGCGGGCTCCCTATCCAGCCTGCCAATCAAACGCCGCCCAAGCAGCCGTTAATCCAGAAAATCGCAATTCGCCTCGACAAACGCGGCGAGATCCAACGAATGCTGCCGCGTGAGGCGCTCGGCCAGTTCGGTATCCCGCTGCTCCAGCGCCTCGATGATGCGCAGATGATCGACGATCGAACGCGATGCGCGGTCGCTCTGCGAAATGGTCATGCGGCGGATCGCCCGCACGTGGATGAAGATGTTCTTGATCGTGTCGAGAATGATCTGCGACTTGGACAACTCGACGATCGCCTGGTGAAACGCGATGTTCGCATCCGAGTACTCAGCGATGTGCTCGGCCGGCGTCGCGTCGCGGAAGTTGTCGAACATGTGGCGCAGCCGGGCAATTTCCTCGTCCGTGGCGTGCAGCGTGGCAAGACGCGCCGCCATGCTTTCGAGCGCCGCCCACATCTGGATCATTTCGACGATTTCACGCTTGCTCTTGCGCACGATGTAGATGCCGCGCCGCGGCACCATGCGCAAAAAACCTTCCTGCTCGAGCAGCGTCATAGCCTCGCGCACCGGCGTGCGGCTGACGCCGAGCGACTCGCTCAGCACGCGCTCGTCGAGCCGGATTTCTTCGCGGTTCTGATAGATGTCCGCGTCGGCAATCGCCTGGCGGAGCATGGCATACGCCTGATCGCGCAAGCTCGCGCTCGCGCCGATCGGCTGCAATGACAACGTGAGCGGTGTGGCCACTGCTTCAGTTTGAAGTTCTGACGACATTCATCGCCTCTTGTTGAACATGCGCACGGTACGGCGCCGGCATTGCTGCGCCGCGTTGCTCGCCCAAACCCACGAAGCGGCCATGTTGCGCTGCAAGCTGCGCAACCGGTTGAGGAACCCAGCGAGTCAACAGTACAGTGGCCGCAGCGCCCAAACCCACGACAGAAACGGAAAGCAGCGAAAGAGGAACAAATTCCATTTGTAACTCCGAATGATTGAGTGAAGGAATGACTCAATCATATGCTGCAATGCCGCAAAAATCAATATTCCGTATGTAGTATATCAGTAACTGTTGTTTTTCGAGACTGAAACCTCAAGGTAGCACGGCCTGCCTTCAGACGCTTCATTGCAGCGGCTGAAGGGGCGGCGCTCGGTGTAAACGCGCAAAACGCGCGCTATTCGCGCACAAGCGTACGATAATCGCGCATTATTGATCAGATGTGGATTGTGGGATCGCCTTCGCATCATTAATCTTCGGGCATCCTGCAATCGATCGCGAACCGCCACGCTACCCTGCGGGCAAGCGATTCCAGCAGCCAGAGAGTTTCGAGGAGACACTATGACGAGCACCACCATCCCGACGGCCGCCATGGCCGACAACCGCAAGGCGCGCAGCCAGGCCCGCAAGGCGGCGCTCGGCAGCTTCGTCGGCGCCGTGGTCGACTGGTATGACTTCCTGTTGTATGGCATCGTCGCCGCGCTCGTTTTCAATGCCGAGTTTTTCCCCAAAGTCAGCCCGGCGATGGGCACCCTCGCCGCGTTCGCCACCTTCGGCGTCGGCTTTCTGTTCCGTCCGCTCGGCGGCTTCGTGTTCGGGCACTTCGGCGATCGGCTCGGACGCAAGCGCATGCTCGTGCTCACGGTCATGATGATGGGCCTGTCGACCGCCGCGATCGGCCTGCTGCCGTCTTTCTCCAGCATCGGCTGGTTGGCGCCGGTGCTCCTCGTGACGTTGCGCGCGATCCAGGGCTTCGCGGTGGGCGGCGAATGGGGCGGCGCGGCGCTGATGGCGGTCGAAAGCGCCCCGGAAAAGAAGAAAGCGTTCTATAGCAGCGGCGTGCAGGTCGGTTATGGTGTGGGCCTCGTGCTCTCGACCGGATTGGTCGCGCTGATCAGCCGTTCGATGGATAACGCGTCGTTCCTGAGCTGGGGCTGGCGCCTGCCCTTCCTGTTCAGCGTGGTGCTGGTGCTGATCGCGCTATGGATCCGCTCGAGCATGGAAGAGTCGAAGGAGTTCGTCGAGAAAGTCGGCAAGCACGGTGAACGTAGCGTGCGCCTGCCGATTGTCGAAGCATTGCTGCGGCATCCGAAGGCGTTCCTGCTGATCATCGCGCTGCGTCTTGCCGAGTTGTTCACGATGTACATCGTGACCGCATTCGCGCTGAACTACTCGACGGCAAATCTGCACATGCCGCGCGAATTCTTCCTGACCATCGGTCTGCTGGTCGGCGCGCTGAGCTGCGTGACGATCCCGTGCTTCGCCGCGCTGGCGGACCGTTTCGGCCGCCGCCGCGTGTATATCGTCGGCGCGGTGATCGGCATGCTGAGCGCGGTGCCGTTCTTCCTCGCGCTCGAAGCGCGCTCGACGCTGTGGATCGTGGTCTTCGCCGTCATGCTCGCCAACGTCGCGCACGACATGGTGGTGAGCGTGCAGCAGCCCATGTTCACCGAACTGTTCGGCACCGAGTATCGCTACAGCGGCGCGGGTGTGGGCTATCAGGTGGCGAGCGTGGTCGGCGGCGGCTTCACGCCGTTCATTGCGGTCGCGCTGGTCAGCTTTGCCGGTGGCTCGTGGCATCCCGTGGCCGCTTATCTGGCTATCGGCTGTCTGATCTCGGTGCTCGTAGCCGCCAAAATGAAAACCGGGCGCACCATCGCCTGAATGCGGTAACTCCGCCAAAGCGGGCCGGCGTGGCGAAAGATGCCACTGCCGGCCCGTTTCGTTTGGAATGACCGGTAGTTTGTCCCGCCCTTTTGCGCCGCGGCGCCGCGATTCGACAGATTACGGTCGTGTTTCACCAGGCAAACACCTTATGTCTTTGCGTCTCATATTGCAAAGGCCATGATCGCCGCCTATCGTTCGACGATGCGATTTTTGTCGCGGACTTCAACACGTCATATGCAAGTCAAATACATATATTGACGGCTCCGAGTTCGTGGACCTTACGCCGCGACGCCTAAAGCAAAGTGTACGAGGCGCCGATAACAACTAATTCGTCACCGGAGACCGACCATGAGCAGCATCACCGAGCCGAGCGGCAATTCAGGCTCTGCCCCGTTCTTTTCCAAACAGGCCACCGTTGCGAAACCCGGCTTTTCGCGTTGGATGGTCCCGCCCGCGGCACTCGCCGTCCATCTCTGTATTGGCCAGGCGTATGCGTTCTCCGTGTTCAATGGTCCGCTGACCAAAGTCATCGGCATCACGCAATCCGGTGCGGATGACTGGTCGCTGACCTCCCTCGGCTGGATCTTTTCGCTGGCGATCGTGTTCCTCGGTTTGTCGGCGGCCTTTGCCGGCAAGTGGCTCGAACGCGTCGGCCCGCGCCGCACGATGTTTACCGCCGCATGCTGCTTCGGCGGCGGCTTCCTCGTCTCCTCGCTCGGCGTGTATCTGCATCAGATCGTCCTGCTCTACCTCGGCTACGGCGTGATCGGCGGAATCGGGCTGGGACTCGGTTATGTGTCGCCGGTGTCCACGCTGATCCGCTGGTTCCCGGACCGCCGCGGGATGGCGACGGGCATGGCGATCATGGGCTTCGGCGGCGGCGCGATGATCGCCGCGCCGTTGTCCGTGGCGCTGATGAACCACTTCCGCAGCGCCACCAGCATCGGTGTGGCCGAGACGTTCGTCGTGCTCGGCATTGCGTACTTCATCTCGATGACGATCGGCGCACTGGCGATCCGCGTGCCGCCGGCGGGCTGGAAACCGGCCGGCTGGACGCCCGCCGCGACGAGTCAGAACAAGATGATCTCGCGTAACCACGTGCATATCGACCAGGCGCTGAAGACGCCGCAGTTCTATCTGATCTGGCTCGTGCTGTTCCTGAACGTGACGGCCGGCATCGGCATTCTCGGCCAGGCTTCGGTGATGATTCAGGAAAGCTTCAAAAACACGGTGACGGCGGCCGCGGCGGCCGGCTTCGTGGGTCTTCTGTCGCTGTTCAATATGGGTGGCCGGTTTGTCTGGGCGTCGGCGTCCGACTGGATCGGCCGCAAGAACACGTACTTCATCTTCTTCGCGCTCGGCGCGGTGCTGTACTACCTCGTGCCGGGTTTCGCCGCATCCGGTCAGATCGCCCTCTTCGTGCTCGCCTACTGCGTGATCCTGACAATGTACGGTGGCGGCTTCGCCACCGTGCCGGCCTATCTCGCCGACATGTTCGGCACGGCGTTCGTCGGCGGCATTCACGGGCGTCTGCTGACGGCGTGGGCTGCGGCGGGTGTCGCCGGTCCGGTGCTGGTGAACTACATTCGCGCCTATGAAGTCGCGCACGGCGTCGCCAAGGCGGACGCCTACACGATGACCGTTCATATCATGGCCGTGCTGCTGGTGGTCGGCTTCGTCTGCAACCTGCTGGTCAAGCGTGTGGACGACAAGCACCACATGACCGACGCTCAACTCGCCAAAGGCGCATAAGGAGATTCCCATGTCGACCGTTCAAGCAGTGAATCAGACCAGCAAGGTCAAACTCGCCGTGTTCTGGCTTTATGTGAGCCTTCCGCTGGCATGGGGCGTGGTCAATACGCTCTCGCAGGCGATGAAGCTGTTCCAGTAACGGCCTGTCGTTCAGCACCCCGCGCGTTCAGACGGCGGGGTGCGCGCCGCGAGCCTGGCTCGCGGCCTGTCTACCGGCGCATTTCGAACGCGCCGATCTCCCGCCTTCGCTCTACCACTGATATGCCGCACCGGCCGTGACTGCGGTCGTGGCGGAACTGATGCCCGCGCCGAGCTTCACCTTCAGACTCTGCGTGACGCGCGCCGACAGCCCCACGGCCACCGCCTGATACCCCTTGTAACCGGCCGTGCCGACTCCGATTGCGAGGTTCTTGCTGGAATCGACTTCAGGAATCGAGGTCAACGCCAGCGCCGAGGCCGTGCCGGAGTAGGCACTGCGCGCCATGTCGCTCAAGCCGCCCTGGAACTGCTGCATATTCACCGCATCCGTGGGCGCCTGGCCCGGTGCGACGTTGGTGATGCGGCGCTCGCTGCCGGATGAGCCCACGGAAACCGTGTTCGTCACGTCGGCCACCGAACCCTCGCCGATCGCCACCGAGTTCGGCGCCGACGCTTTGGCGCCGCCGCCGATCGCCACAGACCCGTTGCCGATCGCCTGCGCCGCGCTGCCGGCGCTGTTCACGGAAACATAGGGAGTGCCGGTAGTCTGATTGTTCCGCACGGACTGGACCAACTGGTTCAGCGTGCTCACATCGTGGTTGGTATTCCAGAGCTGCGCACCGGTCACGGCGTCAGTGCTGGTGGCCGATAGATTGGCGTCCTTCAGATTGGTCAGCTGTACCTTCGGCGCATTGGCCGCCGTGCCGCCGAGCGTGATCCTGTCGTGCGCCGAACCGTCGTACTGCACCGCATTCGCGACCGCCCCGTTGAGGTTGCCAATGGTAGTTTGCAAACCGGCGATATCGCTGCTGTTTTGGGTGACGCGGCCATCCAGGTTGGTAATCGCGCTGCCGACGTTGTTCACTACCTTGCCG
Organism: Paraburkholderia sp. RL17-380-BIE-A; assembly: GCF_046028085.1. Classification (NCBI taxonomy): domain Bacteria; kingdom Pseudomonadati; phylum Pseudomonadota; class Betaproteobacteria; order Burkholderiales; family Burkholderiaceae; genus Paraburkholderia; species Paraburkholderia sp. RL17-380-BIE-A. The sequence continues at coordinate 156,475 of NZ_JARESQ010000012.1, read as the reverse complement.
CCCACGCTATACGAAGGCGCCGTTACCGAACCGTCCGCGTTGACCGTCGCTCCGCCGCCCAGCGCCACTGCCGTGCTCGCCGCCTGCGCATACAGTTGCGCGCCATTCACCGCGTCGCTGCTCGTCGAACTGACCGATCCTCGCGCCACGCCTGTGACGACCCGATTGCCTGCCGTGCCGGCCATGTTGATCAGATTGCCGTTCGTCGTCGCGCCCACCTTGATATCGCGCGACACCGGATCCTGCGTGACCATGCCGATGCCGCCGTTTTCCATGTTCTGCTGCAACGTGCTGAGACCATTGTCGAGCGAGCCGAGCGCGTCGCCGACCGTGGTTTGCGTGCCGCCTTGCATGTGATAGCTGGGGCCGGTCAGCGAACCGTCGGCGTTGATCTGCGCGCCGCCGCCCAATGCGGCCACCATCGGCTTGAACTGGCCGAGATTGACCGCGGATGCGTCCGTGGTGCCCGCCGCAATCCCCGTCAGCTCGCGCGCGCCGCCGGTGCCGGTGAAATCGACGCGCGCGCCGTCCGTATCTTTCGCCACGGTGAGATTGCGCGACGCCTGATCCTGCTGAACGAGCCCGATCTCGCCGTTCGTGATCTGGTTCGTGATGTTGGTCACGTCGCCTTCGATCGTGGTGGTGCGCTGGTCGAGATGGCTGATGTTCGTCGTGTTCGCGGTGACGCGCTGGTCAAGGCTGCTGATGTTCGTCGTGTTATCCGTCACGCGCTGGTCGAGGTTCGTGATGCTGACGCTGTTCTGCGCGACGGCCTGATTGGTGGCGAACAGTTGCGCGCCGTTGACGGCGTCCGAACTGCCGGCATCGAGATTAGCGGCGCGCACGTTGGTGAGCCGAACCGGCGCGACGCCCTTGCCCAACGTGATGATGTCGTGTGCCGCCGAATCGTACTGAACGGAATCGGCGCCTGCCTGGACACTGGTCGTGACGGCGGCCGCGAGCGCGGCCCCCACGTCGTTGTAGGTGCTTCCGCCGATGCTGTAAGCCGGCCTCTTGAGCGAGCCATCCGGATTGACGGTCGATCCGCCGCCCAGCGCGGCCGCCGTGTTAGCGGTGTTCGCATAAAGTTGCGCGCCATTGACCGTGTCGCTGCTGGCCGCGCCAACCGCACCAGCCGCCACGCCGGTGATCACGCGATTTCCCGCCGAACCCGCCACGCTGACCCGCGTGCCGGTCGTGGACGCGCCGATCAGAATGTCGTGAGATGCGGCATTCTGCGTGACGAGGCCGACCGTGCCGCCGCTGATCTGCGACTGCAACGACGAAAGCCCGGTGTCGAGCGAACTCAGCGCGCTGCCGACCGTGGTCTGCGTGCCCGCTTGCACGTGATACGTGGGACCGGCCACCGAACCGTTCGCGTTCACCGTTGCGCCGCCGCCAAGCGACGCCACGACCGGACTGAGCTGCGCCAGATTCACCGCCGAGCCCGCGGTCGTACCCGCCGCCACGCCGACCAACTCGCGCGCCCCCGTCAATCCGGTGAAGTCGACGTGCTTGCCGTCCGTGCCCTTCGCCACGGACAGATCGCGCGAGACAGCGTCTTGCTGAAGCAGCCCCGCCTTGCCGTTACTAATGTTCGTGACGTTGCTGGAGATGTTGGTGATGTCAGTCGTGTTTTGCGCGACCGCCTGATTGGTGCCGTAGAGTTGCGCGCCGGTCACGGCGTCCGAACTGGCTGCGCTCAAGGTGCCGGCCGCGACATTGGTGAGCTTTACCGGCGTGACTTTGTTGCCGAGCGTCGCAACGTCATGCGCCGGGGTGTCGTAACGCAGCGCGTCGGCACCGCCGGCGGCGCTATTTGTCACCACCGCCGCGAGGGCCGCGCCCACGTCGTGGTAGGTCGTCCCGCCGACGGTGTACGCAGGCGCGACCACCGCGCCGTTCGGATCGACTTGCGCGCCGCCGCCGAGCGCTTCGGCCACGCCTGAGAGCTGACCGACGTTGGCCGCGTCGGTGGGCCGCGTGCCGGCCGCGACATAGGTAATCTGACGGCCTTGCGTAATGCTGCCCACCGAAACGACATTGGCGCGGTCGGCAATCGAATCGGCGCCGAGCGCGACCGAGCCCTTGGCGCTCGCCGACGCGTTCGAGCCGATCACGATCGAACTCGTCGAGGACGGGTTGATGAAGGCGTTGTAGCCAATGGCCACGGACCCGCTCGACACGGCGCTCGCGAAGGAGCCGAGCGCTATCGTATTCATGGCGCCTGCGCGGGAGTTGTAACCCACCGCCACCGAGTTATTGGAAAGAGCGCCCACGATGGCCGACGCACCGACGGCGGTCGAATTCACCGAAGCGACACCCGCCGCCGAGCCGACCGCGGTCGAAGCGTCGGATCCGGCAATCGAGGCCGAACCGACGGCCAATGCGTTGAAGCCGGTTGCAGCGGCCGTTGGGCCGATCGCCATGGCGTTCAGGTCGGTCGACGCACTGGTGCGCGCGCCCAGAACGACGTTCGGACTCACGGCGATATAGTCGGTCACCGGTGTAGGCACGCTCGCCCCGAGCAAGCCGGTCCGGTCCGAACTGGCAAGGGATGCCGCCGACGATGGCGCCGACGCCGTGTCGAGTGCCGGATTGCCGGTGAACACGCTCGCATTCGTGATTGCGGCCACCATGTCCGCGGGCTTCGCCGCGTCGTCTTTGTCCGGCACGGCGACACCGGCCGCCAGCGCCTGCGCGACGCTCAGACAGTGCTGTTCCGATGACTCGCATTCCCCGGCCGCTGCGGGTTGCGAAAACGCCAACGCACTCAGCAGCCCCGCACTCGCGGCCACCAGCGACCCGCGTACCGACACCCCTTTTGCACCACGGCTTTTCGTCACCTCTGACGCGGCTGCGTATGTGCGGGTCGTTGCATTCCAGACGGTCTTATAAGATTTATTCAACATACCTCCCACTCTTCTTATTGAAGAATCAAACAATAGTTTTTTCTTATGTGATCCTAACTATTTAGCCAGAACCAATAGAAACTTAAGATGGCATCGCGCTTCGCCTCGTCGCAAAGCCACGGGACACAAATATACCTTGCAAAGCTATTTTTTAGCTTATATTAGAAAAACGACATAGCCGATTTAAGACGCAAAATGCCAAATGTCTTAAATAGTGCAGACTGTTTTTAGTCTTTTCTAAGACGCAATTCCAAACTGTCTGAAAACAGTGCTCTGGATAAATGCGAATCGCGGCTAGCCGGCTTTCACGCGGGCGAACATCGACCGAATCAGTCTACGCTCGGTGACTGAACGAAAGTCATACAAGAGAACCACATTGGAAGATGCAAGAACTGATACAGCGGAGCACGCCGTATCCAGATAGACCTGTCAGCCGCCCGTCGCCTGCAAGCGCATCGGAAAGGTGATATCGAAGATCGTCCCCTTGCCTTCATGCGAGTCGAAACGAATCTCGCCCTCCAGCACCCGGCACAGTTCCTTGACGATCGCGAGACCCAGACCGGCGCCGGGAATGTCGTCGGCGGCGGCGCGCTCGAATTCCTTGAACACGCGCTCCCGGTCCGATGCCTCGATGCCCACGCCCGTGTCCGACACGCGCAGGCGCCAGCGGTCGTCCTGCGCGGCCGTCATGCTGAATTCGATCAGGCCCGCCTTGGTATATTTGGTCGCGTTGGTCAGCAGGTTCAGCGCAACCTGCTTGAGTTTGAGGCGGTTGGACACGACCACCTGCAGGGCGCCGTCGAAGGCCGTCTGAAGCCGCAGCCCTTTCGCTTCGATCGCGGGTTCGCACGAGATCACCAGTTCGTCGAACAACTCGCGCAGCGCGAAGCTCTCCACCACGAGCGGACTGTTATCGCCGAGCACGACTGAATATTCGACCAGTTCGTCTACCAGCGTTTTCATGTCGGCGGCCTGACGGTTCGCGAGCGCGAGCGCGGTGTCGACGCGGGACGGCGCGCGGCTGATCAGTTGCAGCGCCATCGAAAACACGTTGAGAAAGTTGCGCAGATCGTGCACGACGCTGCGCGTGATCTGCATGCGTGACTCGTACAGATCGCCGACCAGCCGCTGCTTGAGCGTCAACTCGTGATTGGCGCGCTCGAGGCGCCCGGTGTAGTCGTCGATTTTCCGGTCACGCTCGCTGACGACCTCGCGAATCGAGGTCAGCGTGACGAAGCTGACGGCTTCGTCGACGAAATACCGCGCCCGCTCCTCGTGACGCCGCGTGAAATACGGCCGGGATTCGCTGAATTCGACGATCGCGCCGGTCAGCATCTGCCGGAACAGATCGAGCTCGCGCACCAGTTCGTCGATCCGGTAGCCCTGCTTCCAGCGCAATTTGCCGTGCAGGCGCGCGTCGCGCTCGATCGCGCCTTCAGCGTGGTCGAGATCCTGGCGCTCCAGCACGCTGCAGATTTCCTCGAGGATGTTCGGGATGTGATCGGCCAGTTGCTCGTAGGTCAGCCGGTCGGATTCGGTCAATTCGGCGTCGTGAAAGACGGCCTTCATCCAACGTTCGGTCAGATCGACCTGTTGCAGACGCAACTGTGCGGCAAGAGCGGTCAGCGGCAGTACGTGCGAGTCCGTCATGTGGGAGACCTGGCGCCGCGTGGCGGCGAAAATAGGTGTTCCGCGCCACCGCCAGGAGGACTTCCTCGGCATATCCAACGCGACCGCAGGGACTGGGCAACCGCGCTCAGGAGGCACAGGGGGAGCGCTTCGCAAGCCGCCCGGACGCCTCCAGTATGCGCGATTTACGGAACAAAAATTAACCAGGGTTAGGACGCGTCTGCACTAGTGCCCCAACGCAAGTCGCCTTGCGGGACACCGCACCGCCGCGTCAGATCTTTTCGAACAGTACGTCCTGCGCGCCTTCCCACAACACCTTGGTGCCGAGCTCGCGCAGTTTTTCCTTGCCTTCGACAATGGTCAGGAAGTGATTGCCCGCGAGCTGGCCCATCTTGCTCGCGAAGCAGCACGAACCGTACGCGAGAATGATCTCGGTCTCGCTGTAGCCGCCGGGGTAGAACAGAATGTCGCCGACCGACGGATGGCTCGTGTGATTCTCGAAGCCGACCGCCACGCCGTCGTTTTCGAGCTTGAAGTCGCCGAGCGGCACCCAGCAGCCTTCGCCGCTCCAGCGCACGTGGATGATCTTCTGGCGGTACGGCAGAAGCTTCAGGAAGGCGGCCACGGTATGCGGCGCGTCCGGATGGGTTTCAGCGGTAAAGACATGGCCGCAGGAGGTGATTCGGAGTCGGGTCATCGCCAGTTGTCCAGTGTGACGGGTTGAATGGAATGGTCGGTCAGACGCGAGGCACAGGCCAGGCCGCAGGCGCACCATTCTGTCGTCCGGTGCAAGGCTTCGACAGATACAGTTGACATTTTGCCGGTCAGGCCAGTTGGACCAGTGCGACGAGCTTGTTCAATTCGTGGCCGCCACGCCTTGACGGCATAGCCGTGCCAGGTCGAACCGCAAGTCCGCCACGAAAGTTCGTAGTTTGCAAGCCGCGCAATGCGCAGCACACTGCGCAAGGTGCGTGATTCCCCCAAGGCGGCCCGTCGCATTGTCCCTCGCAGCGATCCAAGTCGGTTCGACTTCGGTGACAGTACGACAGACAGTACGACAGCGCGTCTGGCGGCGAAAGCGGCGAGGCTTAGCGAATCCTCGTCCGGCTAGCTTGAACCCTCTGCCGCCGTCTCGCCACTGCCTGCTGACCAGCCGGCCACTTCCGGCCGCGCAATCCGTATTTCAGCCACGCAGCCGGTAAGCGAGCGGCGTCACGCCGTAGTCACGCTTGAACTGCACGGAGAAATGACTGGCATTCTCGAAACCAACCGCAATTGCAATCTGCAGCACGGTGTGATCGGTCGCACGCAACAGCCGCGCCGCTTCTTCGAGCCGCAGTCGCGATACGAACTGATGCGGCGCCTCGCCGGTCTCGCGGCGAAACACGCGCGCAAAATGAAAGCTGCTTAATCCCGCCTGGGCAGCCAGTTCGCTGATCGACAAATCCCCGGCCAGATTGGCGCGGATGTAGTCGGTTACACGGCGAATCCGGCGCGGCACGAGGCGTTCCGGGGGCGCCGGCAATCCGGTTTCCGATCCAGACAACGTTGAGCGGCCGCGTGAATAGTGCTGCAACAGGTGCGCGGCAAGCGCGTGGACCAGCGCATCGACATACAGACGCGAGTCGGCCGGATCCGCCGCGGCGCGATGCAATGCGGCAAGCATCGCGGCAACCAGCGGATCACGAAACTGCATCGCGTCGCCGAGCGACAGCTCGCGGGAGCCGCCAAGCTCCATCTGATCGGCGACGCTGTCGATCAGGCTGCGCTCGATGTGCAAATGGACGGTCGACAGCGGCTCATCGCTGATCGAGCGCCAGCGCCACGAGATCGGCGCGGGCGGCACGAACCAGACGTCGCCCACCCGCAGATCGGCGCTCTCCCAGCGCCCGTTCAGGTTGCGCTCGAGGTGCTCGGCGCCGCTCGCGAGTGTCATCAGCGTGAGGTCTTGCAAGCCGGGCGCTTCCAGCAGTTCCTGCTCGGCCGGTTCGAGATACGAGCGCAGCACGAGGTGGCGCCACGGGCGATCCACGCTCGAGACCAGTTTCTCGCCCGCCATGTAGCGATCGTAGGCAAGCGTCGTAGTCAGCTTTGGAATTCGTGCCATCACGTCCATTCCCAGGGAGGTGCATATGAAGAGTGAACCCTGCCATACCCGTGTTGCCAGTCCGCCATCAGAGCAAGAACTCAAAAATGATAGCAAGGAACCGGCTACCGTAATTTTTGGAAATAGCTAATCATTCAGGTTGTCGTCTTTCACGCGTTTCGAACGCTGGAGCTACCGTTTAATGGAACATGAATGCGATACGCTGCCGCACTGGCTGACCGGCTCGCCGCAAGGTGAAGCCGGGCACGCGTCGGCAGCTTACAACTCGGCGGTTGCCGCACAACCGGCCTACCCGGCCGGCACGCGGCAACCCGAGAAATCAGCCCACGCGGCTGAAGCATCCAGGGCACCTAACCGCACCGCAACAGGCATCGCGCCCACAGGCTTTCTCACGCTCTTCACCGAGGAGGAAATCGGCACGCCCTCACCCGCCGCCCGGCGCGCCGCGCCGGTCATCAGTCCGCTGGTGCGCTTTGGAAGCGCGCAGGACCGCATCGAGTTCGTGCGGCAGCGCATCAGGCAACTCGGATTCGACTCGTTCAGCTATTCGGCCACGCGCACGTCGGCGCATCACAAGACGATGTTCGTGCTGACCAGCTACGAGTCGCAGAGTTGGCTCACGCGCTACTTTCGCGAGCGTTATTTCGAACTCGACCCGCGCGTCGCGCTCGCCTCGCCGACCGGCCTGCCGTTTCTCTGGAATACGGCGGACATGCGCGCCGATCTGCCGCGTGCGCAAATGCGCAGCGAACGGCTCGGCGGCCTGATCGACCTGCTTGAGGCGACCGGGCGCAAAAGCGGGATCCTCACGCAAATGCCGCTGCCCGAGCCGGAGCTGAGCGCTAGCTTGTGCTTCAACTCGGAGATCGGCAATCCGCGCTGGATGACCGAATCGATCGTGGCCGAAACGTTGATGTTCGCGCACACGATCCACGAATTCATCTGGACGCACGCGAAAAGTGTGATCGGCATCGCGCCCGCGCAGCAGCAGCGCGTCATGCTGAGCGAATTGCAGCATGCGGTGCTGCGGGCGGTCGTGCAGGGTCAGCGGGACAAGGAGATCGCCTATTTCCTCGGGCTGTCGCCGCATAACGTCGATTACCACCTGCGCCGTTTACGGCAACTGTTCAACGTGCGCAACCGCGTGCAGTTGATCAATGTCGCGCAGGGTTATGTGACGTAGAAGTCAGGCAGGAAAGCGCGCCGTGGCCGGCATGCCCGCAGGGGTGCCGGCTCGCGTGCGCCCTGCTAGCTCTTGAGCCGATATCCCGTCCTGAAGATCCACGCAACGATCAGCAGAAACACCGCCAGAAACAACGCGGTCATGGCGAGACTCACTTCGACATTCACGTCGGCGAGACCATAGAAGCTCCAGCGGAATCCGCTCACCAGATAGACGATCGGATTGAACAGCGTCACGACCTTCCAGAACGGCGGCAGCATATTGACCGCGTAGAAGCTCCCGCCGAGAAAAGTGAGCGGCGTGATGATCAGGAGCGGCACGAGTTGCAGCTTCTCGAAGCTATCCGCCCAGATGCCGATGATAAAACCGAGCAGGCTGAACGTGACCGCCGTAAGCACGAGAAACAGGATCATCCAGAACGGATGCTGCACCTGCAATGGCACGAACAATCCCGCGGTAGCGAGAATGATCAGCCCGAGCAGAATCGATTTGGTGGCCGCGGCACCCACGTAGCTCACCACGATTTCCAGATACGACACCGGCGCCGACAACAATTCGTAGATCGTGCCGGTAAAGCGCGGAAAGTAAATCCCGAACGACGCATTCGAAATGCTTTGCGACAGCAGCGACAGCATGATCAAACCCGGCACGATGAACGCGCCGTAACTGATCCCGTCCACTTCCTTGATGCGCGAGCCGATCGCCGCGCCGAACACGACAAAGTAAAGCGAAGTCGAAATCACCGGCGCGATGATGCTCTGCATCAGCGTGCGCCAGGTGCGCGCCATCTCGAACTTGTAGATCGCGCGAATGGCGTAGAGATTCATTGGTCACCTCGGAGCAGACTGACGAAAATGTCTTCGAGCGAACTTTGCGTGGTGTGCAGGTCCTTGAAGCGAATGCCGGCGTCGTCGAGCGCCTTGAGCAGCGCGATGATGTCGGTGCGCCCGCCCTCCCCCTCATACGTGTAGATCAGCTCGTTGCCGCCCTTCGCGACGTCGAGCCCATAGCCGGCGAGCGAGTCCGGCACTTGCGCGAGCGGGCTCTCCAGTTGCAGCGTCAACTGCTTTTTGCCGAGCTTGCGCATCAACTCCGTTTTCTCTTCGACCAGCATGATTTCGCCGCCGCTGATCACGCCAATGCGGTCGGCCATTTCCTCGGCCTCGTCGATATAGTGGGTGGTCAGAATGATCGTCACGCCGCTCGCCGCGAGCGAGCGCACCAGCTTCCACATGTCGCGGCGCAACTCCACGTCCACGCCGGCAGTCGGTTCGTCGAGGAACAGCACGCGCGGCTCGTGCGAAAGCGCCTTGGCGATCAGCACCCGGCGTTTCATGCCGCCCGAGAGCGTGATGATCTTGCTATCGCGCTTTTCCCACAACGACAGGTCGCGCAACACCTTTTCGATGTACGCCGGGTTTTTCGGCTTGCCGAACAGTCCACGGCTGAACGAGACGGTCGCCCAGACGGTTTCGAAGGAGTCGGTGGTCAGCTCCTGCGGCACGAGGCCGATCAGCGAGCGCGCGCCCCGATAGTCGGTCGCGATATCGCGGCCGTCCACCGTCACGCTGCCAACGCTCGCGTTGACGATCCCGCAGATGATGCTGATCAGGGTTGTTTTGCCGGCACCGTTCGGGCCGAGCAAAGCGAAGATTTCCCCGCGGTTGATCGCGAGATTGATGTTTTTAAGCGCATGAAAACCGGTCGCATAGGTTTTCGACAGGTTCGTGACCGAGACGATTGGCTGCATGGAATCGACGATGGCAGACACCGTTGTTTAATTAGAGGGAGCGGTGTTAAAGCGCCACCGCACCCGCAATGTAATGGAAAGTGCGAAAGCGTGCAGCGCAGTGCAGCGCCGCACCGGAAATACGTAGGGTCGAGACGGGGAAGGATGTGCGCCTAGCGCTGTCCGCCGGGGAAGCGGCTGGTAATCACACGCTGAATTTCTTCGCACGACACCGGCTTGACCAGATGGTGGTCGAAGCCCGCCTCACGCGAACGCTGGCGGTCGGCTGCCTGCCCATAGCCCGTCACGGCGATCAGCAGCGCATTGGCGGTGGACGCGCGCTTGCGCATCTCCTCGGCGAGCTGAAGCCCGTCCATGCCGGGCAAGCCGAGATCGAGCAGCACGATCTCGGGTTCGAACTGCGCCGCAAGCTCGAGCGCATGATTGGCCTCGTGCGCGACCCGCACGTCGTAGCCGTCCGCCTCGAACAGCATCGACATCGCCGTGGCGGCGTCCACGCTGTCGTCCACCAGCAGCAGACGCAGCGCCGGCCGCTCGCTGGAGACAGGCGAGACGGTAGCCGCGACGATGCCGGCACCGTTGTCGCGCAGCGTGTTCTGCACGTCGTCCTGACCTGGCGGGACGAGAGGCGTTGCGCCTGGCGTTTCCATACGGCGTCCTTAATCGTTTTTGCGCGGACGGCGCGATGTGCCGGCCCGCGTTTTTACTGGTGGTTGTGGTGCTGCCGATCAGGCGCCTCGGACTCTAACACGCGTCATCTGCCTTCACAATCCTGCGATTGCCCTTCGCCGCCAACCTCCGCCGAAGGCGCAAGCATCGGCCGCTTTTACTGGACGCAGCGCCCCTCCCCGTGCGATTCAAGGTAACTATTCCCATTGCTTTGGATACCTACCTTTTCATCATTCGCGGCATCGATCCGGGAACGGCCCATGCTCGAATTTCTGCATGCTGCCGTGTCGTTCGCGTTAATGCGAGCTTCCTCAAGCGAGGCACACCGCTTGCGGCAGTCCATGCATGTGAGCGACAAGCGCTTGCGTGACATCAAACTGACTTTATGGAGGTCAACATGAAACACGTTACCAAGATGGTTTTTGCTTCGGCGCTCGTAATGGCATTGTCTGGCGGAGCTTACGCACAGGCGGGCGGAGCCGGCGGTACGGGCGGTGGAGGCACCGGCGTAGGTGCCGGCGGCGGCACTACGGGTGGCGCGGGCGGGACCGCAACGCCCGGTGTCGGCAATGGATCGATGAAGAGCCCGAGCGATTCGGGCTACGGCACGCCTGGCGTGACGGGCACCGGCGGCGGCGTGGGCACGGGTACTGGCGCGTCACCGAATAGCCCGTCGATGAACCGTTCCAATAGCGGCATGAATAAAGGCGGCATGAACAACGGTATGAGCAACGGCACCCGGAGCGGTACCGGCAATGGCATGAACAATGGGGCGGGCGGCACGATGCAAAACGGCCAGTAATACGATACGGGCCGTGTATGCTTTGAGTTGCTGAGTTCGATGTGGGGCGGCAGCGCCGATGCGAGGCGCCGCCGCCCTTCTCTTTGCGAACGCGGAATCACACGCTCATGCAGCGGGCTCGCTGCGCATGCACCCCGGCCTTTCAATTTCCGCAGCGCTTTTTGCAAGACGTCCGCTCACGGCTCGGCACATGCGAAGCTGCTGGCCAGATTCACATTGCCCTTGCCGACATAACGCGGAAACAGCGGATAGCGGCACAGCGGACGCGAGCGTCCATTGGTCGCCGGAGCGATATCGGTTGCCGTCAGCGTTTCAGGTGATGCCCCGCGCGTCACCCAGTTATCGAGCGCGCCCAGCAGATCGACGGAAGGAATGAATACGCCGCTGCCGTGCTGGAATCCTGGCACCATGTACAAGCGCATAAAATTGTTGACCTGGTCGATGCCGAAACGATCGATCAAAGTGTCGTAGTAGCGAATGGTCTGATTCGGGCTGATGACTTCGTCGGCGAGGCCTTGCAGCGTAATGAGCTTGCCGCCGCGAGCAATATAGCGCGAGAGGTCGGGATTCATCGCGCCGATCGTCTGCGACAACGCGACCAGTTGCGCGCGGTATTTTCCAGGATGTTGCGGGTCGAACCTGAGCGAGTCGAAGCCGGCATCGCGCGCGACGAAATAGCGGATATAGCCGTCGCCCTGCGCGAACAGGTAGCCGTTGGCAAAGAATGTCGGCACCGGCAAGCGCTCCGCCTGATGCGCAAGGCCGAGCAGTCCGCTCAGATGCGTGCCCTGAAAAATGTTGTAGCCGCTATAGCCGTTCACGTCCCAAGCCAGACGGTAGGGCAACGACAGCCCGTCGCGCATGACGAGCAAGGTGGAAAGTTGCGTGTCGGTGAGGCAGTCATCGTGCGACGGCGCACGCCCGGCGCAGCGCAGCGAGTCGATGATTTGCGCTTCGCGCTCCCGGCATGCGGCAACGTCGCTGACAATCCCGTCCGCCGCGCCGTCGAGTGCGTCACACGCGGCGAGCGAGCGTTGATAGACGTGTTCGAGCAGCAACGGCGGAATGAAGCCGCCCGGCGTGCTGTATTCCGCCTGGCCGAGTTTCACGCCGAGCAGACGCACGCCGGAAAAATTGAGCGCGGGCGAATTGGCGATCACGCCGTCGTAATCGTCGGGAAAGCGCTGCATCACGGTGTAGCCTTCGCGGCCGCCGGTCGAGCCGCCGGCGAAATACATCCGTTGCGGCGGCCGGCCATAGGCGCGTGCAATCAGCGCAAGCGCGGCATCGTGCGTCTTCTTCAGATGCGCAAAGCCGAAGTTCGTAACGGCCTCATCGACGAGGCCGAACACCGCAACCGACGAATCGCCCACATGTCCGGAGTCGTCGCCGAAGGTTGCGTAGCCTTGCGCGAGCGGCGCGCGGTTCGGCGAAAACGGCATCACGCCGGTGCCGCTCACCACGACGCCGTTATAACCGCCGCCGCCGATCTGCAGCGCGCGGCCATTCCAGCGGCGCGGAAGATTCAGATCGAAACGGATGTCGGGGGTGGTGGCTTTGACGCCCTTGATACGGCCGGTGATACGACAATACTCGCCGCCCTGCTGATTGCCCGGCGCGGTGGCGCTGACCATCGCCGCGCTTTCGATCTGCACACCGGCGCTCGGCAACGCAATGAGTTCGGGCGGCAGAACCGCGCCCGCGAATTCCGCGCAGCGCATGGCGAGCGGGGCTTCCTTCGGCGCGGCACACGCCTCGTGAGCGGCGAGCCACAGCAGCGCGCCGACAACCTGAATCGCCGCGCGCGAATTCCGCGTGACACGCACGGAGGCCCAGCGCGACCTCATCCGCAACCCGCGCCGTTGGCGGCCGCGCGAGCCTGCTGCCCTTTCCAGCCGCTCCAGCCGCGCGCGATCATCAGCACGGCGCCGATGGCGACGAGATCGCCGCCCAATCCGATCAGCACGCCGCGAAAGCCATGGAATGTATGCGGCGTGGCCGTATCGACGATCAGGGACACCAGTGTGCCCGCAACGAAACACACCAGCCCCGTGCGGCCGACCGTGACCACGGCGGGCAGCCGCCGTGCGAGCCACGCGATGCTGCCCATGCGCACGAACTGCGCGGCGAGCCAGGCAATGACGATAAAGTTGATCACGCGATCGGGAGAAAGATTCTGTTTAAACGTGCCGGGCAAAGGTTGCGTCAGCACGAAGAGTTTGACGATAGCGAATGTCAGCGCCGCCAACACCGCGCCCCGCGTGCACCAACGGGCGGTGCGGGTCGCATGAAAGCGCTCGCTGACGGGCTGCACCCGGCAAAGAATCCCGAGCACGAACATCAGTTGCCACGCAAACGGATTAAAAGCCCAGTCGGCCACGTCGTCAATGCTGAATAACGCGGCCAGCGGCCGCGCGAGCGCCCAGATCGCCACGCTCAAGCCCAGCGCCATGAGCGACGAACGGCGGGCCAGCGGCACCGCGAACGGCACACATATCGCAAAGATCACATACATGGGCAGCACGCTCGACAGATAAGGCTGGCGCCGCAGCAGCATGATATCGAGCGCCTCGCGCAGCGGCTGGAGCGCGAAAGGCGCCCAGCCGGTGAGGTCGACCATGGGACGGTTCAGGTTCAGCGTCGCGAGTACGGCACCGGACAGCAGCGTCAGCACAGCCGTCAACAGATAGGCGCGGTAGATTTCCCAGCAGCGCCGCACAAAGCGCATCTTCGCCGCGCTCTCGCCGCGGCCCGCGAGCACGGCCGTATAAGCTGCCGCCGACGCATAGCCGCCGAGAAACACGAACACTTCCGCCGAATCGCACAGCGCATAAGCGTGCAGCATCAGATGAGAGAGTGTGCTGCCGGGAATGTGGTCCAGCACGATGACGATCAGCACGACGCCGCGGAAGAAATCCACTTCGATCGAACGTCCCCCGGGAGGACTTCCTCCGGAGTGGCCGCGACGGGTTTCCATTCAGGTTCTCGCAAGATGGGCGCACGCAGGCGGTACGCCGTTTTTCGTAGGAACACCATGACAATAAAACGTTCCTGCCGGCGCCGCAGAGTAGATCGGCGCGCGCTGACAAGACGCCTTTAATTTCGAATCGCATAGCGGCAATCTGAAATTCGGCTGTCGGCATGCGGTAATACTGAGTCGTCACGAAATCGGTTTGCGGCAAGATTTGCGGTTTTAAATCGCCGGGCGCGAATGCGATCGGTAATGGACGCAGAAAATAAATCGCTGAATGCGATGCGCGATTTTTTTCGCTTTTTTTCATCGTAGGATGGTTTCATGCACGCCCGTCGGACATCGCGCGCTTTGAGCGATGCCACCATTCGACGGCGGCCACTCATGTGGACCGGACACGCGCTCAGCCGATCCGCGATCGGCAGGCGCGTTGCGCGTCATTGCGACGCCTTCTCTTCGCCACGGCCGACCTTAGCGTCGGTGGAGCGCTCCGGTCCTTCCATTACCGCCCAGAACGGCCGCGCCACGCGCGCCACCTTCGCACTGGAAGACGACCACATGAACACTAGAATTGCCGGCTTCGACGGACTGCGTGCGATCGCGGTCCTGATGGTCTTTTTTCAACACCGACTGTTCGGCGATATCGGCGAAATCGGCCATCTCGGCGTATGGATCTTTTTCGCGCTGAGCGGATTTCTGATCATCGGCATTCTGTCCGCGCAACGCACGCGCATTGAAACCGGCGTTAGTCGATTCGGCGCTGAATTAAAGCGCTTTCTATTTCGCCGGACCCTGCGCATTTTTCCGATTTACTACCTGATGCTGCTGGTAATGTGCGCCCTGATGGCGTTCGGCATGGCGAGTCCCGAACTGGCGAGCGGCATGCCGTTTCATCTCGCTTATCTGTCGAACATCTGGATCGGCTCCGTGCTGCACTATTGGCCGGGACGCTACTCGCATTTGTGGAGCCTCGCGATCGAGGAGCAGTTTTATCTCGTGTTCGCACCGCTATTGCTGCTGCTCGCCGTTAGACGGCATCTCACGGCGTGCCTCGTGATCGTTGCGACCGGGCTTGTTTCGCTCATGGCGATGCGCGCGGCGCATTGGCAGGACATCACCATCTATACGCACCCGCTCACGAACTTCTGGCTGCTGGCCTTGGGTGGAATCGGCGGCCTGATGATCGCGCGAAAGGAGAGCCGGCTGCGGGCATGGCTCGGGCACGGCGCGACGCTCTTCGCATTGAGCTTGGGGCTAGTGGCTTTCTGCGCGACCGAGCCGACGTGGAGCGAGGTGGGCAACCCCGTGCTGTTCACCCTGATCAGCGCCGCGTACGGCCTGTGCATCGCGGCGCTGGTGTGTTCGATTGCGTGCTGCCGCAATGCGGTCGTTATCGGCCTGCTCGAAGCGAACTGGCTGGTGAGCTTCGGGAGAATCAGCTACGGCTTCTACCTCTATCACAACCTGATCCCCGACCTGACTCGCAACCATCACGCCGAAGCGCTCTTCGGCGGCACGGTGCCCTTGTGGGCGCATGTCGCAGGCATCGCAGGGTCGTTTGCAATCTCGCTCGCCATGGCCGTTCTGTCCTGGCGGCTGATCGAAGAACCGATCCTGCGTTTGAAGACACCGCGCGCGCCAGCGTCGTCACACACGCAGCCTGCGCCGCCGTCCCGTCATGAGCGAGTCGAGCGTTCCTTGACGGATGACCGCGCCGCGTCGGATGCGGCCTGAGGCCGCCATGCCTTGCGTTTCGCCGGCCGGCCAAGGCTGTGAGGGTGCCGATAGCAAGCGGCTCGCCCCCCTCAAACTGGCCGTGGTACGCGTATTGCTGCACATGGTGGGTACTCACCAACCGGAGAGCCCTTGCGGCAATCATGGCTAATTCCCCGAACGAGCACGAGCCCGAGCGCCACGCCGAAGAAGACCCAGGCGGCCCGCCCACCGAGGTGTCCAAACCGATCGGCGACGCAATTCCCACACCGGTCGAACCGGGTCTCGATCAACCGCTGCCGAAAAAAGGCGAGGTACTTCCGCCTGCCGAGGAAGCCGAGGACGCAGCGTTGGGCGACACTGATACGCCTCCAGGCGTGCCGCCGCCGGGTCCGTCGGATTTTGCGTAGCGCAGGCCGGTAAACGACAACGGGCGGAGCCAATTGATGGCGCCGCCCGTATGAGTCACGCGCTGCTCAGCGAGTCAACCGTTCACGCAGCCTCCGGTTCGTGAACGATCTTCAGCGTGTTTTTGTGTTCCCTGATCAACCGGTACACGGTTTCTCCGGGAACGGTCTCCTGCTCGAGCAGTTCGTCCGCAATGGCGCGCAGCACTGGCTCGTAGGCATGCAACAGCCCGAAGCACAGTTCATTCAACTCCTTGAGCAGCACGTTCGCGTGTTCGATCGCACTCTTCATCTGCAAGCCTGCATATTGTGACGGCAGTGCCGCCAGACTGAACAGATCGCCGTCGCTGTTGAAGCCGAATTTCGACACCATATCCAGGCTGATGCGCGACGCTTCCTGCAGATCCGAGGCGGCGCCGCTCGATGCTTCGGAGAACGTGAGAATTTCAGCATTGCGGCCACCGAGCAAAACCTGGATTTCATTGCGGATCTCGGTCTCGCGATACAGGTGCTTGTCCTGCGCTTTGGTAATGAGCGCGACACCCAACGCGCCACCGCGCGGCAGAATCGTGACTTCCTCGAGCACGCCCGTACCCAGCAGCGCGGCGACGAGACCGTGCCCTGCTTCGTGCACGGCTATACGCGTGCGCTCGTCTTCGCTCAGCGCGCGCTCGGCGCCGCTCACGTCGCCGATGCGCGCAATCTTGATCGCCTCCATGAAATGCTTCGAGGCAATTTCGGTGTCGCCGCATTTGCGCGCGACGAGCCCCGCCTGATTGACCACCATCGCGACCGTTGCCGGAGACAGGCCGGTAGTCAGGCGCGCCAACTGGTCATAGTCGATGTCGGCGGATTTCGATTTCAGTTTCTGCGCGTAGAAGCGGAAGATCTTCGCGCGATCTTCGCGGTCGGGCAAACGGACCTGCACGGTGCGATCGAAGCGGCCCGGCCGGCGCAACGCCTCGTCCAGATTGTCGGGGTGATTGGTCGCCGCGACGATGATCACCCCTTCGTTCGAAGCAAAACCGTCCATCTCCGCGAGCAACTGATTGATGATGCGGTTGCTCTCGGCTTCGACAGGACCGCTGCCCGTATCCGTGCGTTTGGCGAGGCCGTCCGCTTCGTCGATGAAGATCACCGTGGGCGCATTCTTGCGCGCCAGTTCGAACAGATGCTTGACCTTCTGGATGCCGACGCCGTAGTACTTCGCACTGAAATAGCTGCCGGTGATCGAGATGAAGTTCGCGCCGCACTCGCCCGCCAGCGCCTGAGCAAGCCGCGTCTTGCCGACGCCCGGTCCGCCCACCATCAGAATGCCGCACGGCGCGCGCACGCCCATCGACGTGAACTGCTTCGGATCGGACAGATAGCTGCGAATGTCCGCGAGTGCCGTCTTCGCTTCGGCCGCGCCGATCACGTCGTCGAAACGCAGCGCCGGCGCCGTGTCGAGCAGCCCCGCGCCACCGCGCATTTCGCGCCGCATGAACCATGCCATACCGCCGATCAACAACAGCGGAAGCAGCAAGCTGATGACGTCGCGAGTCTGATCGAAAAGTTGTGCCCAGCGTGAGCCGGCGGAGAGAATATCCGCGTCGGGAAGCCAGACGAGCTGATAGGTGGCGGCCTCGTCGGACTTGGGTTCGCCGAGCAGAAGCGCGTGTGAGAAGGTCGCGTTGTGGTCGGTGACGAAGTATTTCGTGCCGTCGCGCTTCGAGATCAGAATCGCGTTCGGACTCACGCCGACCGCGGCGACTTTGGCGTCGCGAATGTCGCGCAGCATTTGCGAGGCGTCTTTCTCTTCGCGCGTCCATGCCGAAGCATCATGGCGCATCTGGTTTGCGACACCGGTCAGCGCCGGCGCGACTTGCGCCGCGCGCTGCTGGTAACGCCACACGCCGAATGCGAGCAACCCCGCAATGAGTGCCGCGCACACCGAAATGACGATCGTGCGTGTGCGTCTTTTACCAAGCGAGTTCTTTCCCGGCTTCATGAGTCACTTCCAAAAACGGGCCCAAAACGAGCCCCGATACTTGTCAAAGTCAGATGGGCAGAGGTTGGCGGAGGGGAATCGACTAAGGACGACACCGTGCGTGATCAGAGGACAGGACACCCAACCATACGTCCCTTTTAACAGCGTGCATACACTCAAGTATGCGGTGCCGCCGTTTCTTCCAAATCGCGGAAAAAGCCTAGTTCTACCGTCTATCCGGCGATTCGAGCCGCCGGATTGTGGGGAACAGGCACTGCGCGCGCTGCTGGCAAATGCTGTTCCGGCGCACAGTTTATCAGCGCTAAATTCGTTGCGTATTCTGCATACCTACAATTAACCGCTCCCTAATTAAAAGCGGTCAGAATTACAGTAGCGCCCTTTTTTCAGGGTATCCGGAGTGAGCGACGATGGCACGCGTTGTCTGACCGCATCGTCGCGCTTCGATTCGCGATTAAGCGCGGGTGTGCAGAATGGACCGCTCTCCGCTGCAACTGAATAGGTTGGGCGAGCAAGTGAGACCAGCGGGGGTGCTGAAAAAGGGTGTTGTTCGCGAGGGATTGGTTCAGAACACGCGGAACGCTAAGCACGCATGGCGAAACGCGTTCACCGACTCGCGAGCGAAATGGTCGACCTGCCCGCACGGAGCCGCGCCGCAGATGGTCAATCCAGGTAAGGCTGGGCGGATGTGCGAACGGGCCTTTGCAGGCCCGTTCGCATCCTCGCCGCTTTCTCTCAGGTTCTTCGATTTTTATTGCCGACGCTCAAATGCATCGATCTGGTCCTCCTCTGCGCAACCCCGGTCTGCGTGCTTTTTGTTCTTGGCCAGGGCTCAGGCGGCCGTGCGCGGCTTTATCGCAATCCGGGCATCACGCGAGAGTCTTTCCAGCAGTTTCGCCACGCGTTGCCGCTGGGCGGCGATCAGCTCGTAAGTATCTTCCAGCGCGCGAATGCGATTTTCCCAATACTCATGGTCGAGCGAATGCAGCCCGCTGGACGCGTCCCCACGCGTCACATACTGCATCACGTTCTCGAGATGTTGCAGTTGGCTGTCCACCAGACTGGCCGGACGCCGCGCGGTCGGTTGCCTGTTCGTGCCGCTCATCGTCGATATCCCGTGAATTGCCTGCTGGCAAAGCGTGA
This sequence comes from Paraburkholderia sp. RL17-380-BIE-A, assembly GCF_046028085.1. Taxonomy (NCBI): domain Bacteria; kingdom Pseudomonadati; phylum Pseudomonadota; class Betaproteobacteria; order Burkholderiales; family Burkholderiaceae; genus Paraburkholderia; species Paraburkholderia sp. RL17-380-BIE-A. Next base: position 137,202 of record NZ_JARESQ010000012.1, on the reverse strand, counting down.
CCTTCGCGCCGCGCTTCGCGGATAGCGGATCGGCGCTCTCTCTTCGTGCGGATGCGATTCCAGCAACGGAGGCGGTGAATCACTGCGTGCCGCGCCGTCTGCGAAAACGTTCCGCATCTAATCACGTAACATTAATGCAGGTTTTTTGTTAGGCTTGACCATCCGTCTCAATTTCGGGCGGCGGCGAACCGTATCTCCATGCATTGCGCCTGCTCGCCGAAACCGCACGCCTCGTCCCAGCAACCGATTCATGAATCAGCGCTCACTGCCGCAACATCTGGCCGCGGCCGCCGCCGACTCGCGCTCCGTCATTTCGACGAGCCGTTTCAGCACGCGCGGATTGGCGCCCGACGAACAGTTTCTGGCGTGGCGCCAGCGTGTGGGTCATGTGGTCGACGCGCCGCCCTCGAAGGCCCAGGTTGCAGGGGGATTTCGCGGTGAAATCGATTTATACGCAACCGGCGGCATGGTGTTCACGGACTGCAGCACCGATTCGATGCTGCTGGAACGCTCGGTGGCCCGCGTGTCCACCGACTCGCGGCGCGATTACGTGTTTCACCTCTTTCTGGAAGGGGAAGTCGGCCATGTGACCGGCATGCACAAAAAGCGCAGCGCGCCGGGTTCGGTGCGGGGCATCGTCGCGTTCGACCTGAACCAGCCGTTTCGCGTGGAACGCCCGGAATGCCGGGTGCTGAGCGTGTTCGTACCGGCCGCGCTCGTGGATGAGCAATTGCGCGACGGCGCGGCTATCCATGGCCGCATCGTTCAGCAAGGCTCGCCGCTCACCGGTGTCGTGTTCGATCACATGGCGGCGCTCGCTCGCGACATTCCAAGGCTCGACGCGGCCGGCGCCATCGGCGCGCTGCACGCAGGCGCGCAGTTACTGGTGGCCGCGTTTCGCAAGGACGCGCACTTGAGCGGCACGGGCCGCGCCGCGCTGCAAGCTGCGGTAATGGGCCGGATACGCCGCTATGTCGAGGTCAATCTGCATCAGGGCGACCTCACACCGACCAGTGTGGTCCAGGCACTGCAATTGAAACGGGCGACGATCTATCGCTGGTTCGAGCACGAGGGCGGCCTTGGCGCGTATATCCGCCATCGCCGTCTGCGGGAGGCGGCAGACGAACTAGTCCGTTATCCGCACCTCCAGGTGGCGGAAATCGCTTTTGGACTCGGTTTTCAGAGCGCCTCCGACTTCACCCGCGCGTTTCGACGCGCCTTCGACATGAGCCCGCAGGACTTGCGCGCCCGCGCGTTCGACCTGCAGCAATTGCGCAACCCGGCCTAGCGCTCAGGCAGGCGGCGGCGAGGCGCAGGCGGCGCAGGCATCCGTCACCGCCTTTTCCGGGAAAGCCTTCAACGCGATGAGCGTGAGCACGGAAGCGCCCATCAGATACCACGCCGGCACCATTGGATCACCGGTCCGGTTGATGAGCCACGTCACCAGGAACGGCGAAAATCCGCCGAACAGGACCACCCCAAAGCTGTAGATCACCGACAGTCCGGCCGCGCGCCGGTGGGCGGGAAACGCCTCCATCATCAGCACCGAGGCGGCGCCGGCGTTGTTCACCGCGAGCGCCACGTAAGCCGTGATGATCACGAGCGACGCGAGGTTGCCCGCGCCGTGGGTTAGCGCCCAGAACGCGGGCCAGGCCACTGCCAGCGACGCCGCGAGCGATACGTATTGCAGCGTCTTGCGGCTCGCAAAACGGTCGGCCGCGAGTGCGATCAGCGGCGTCACCACGAGAATCACGACACCGGACAGACAGGCCGTGAGAAGGCTGATAGTCGGCGGCCTGTGCAATGTGCGGACCAGATAGGCCGGCATGTAGAACACGGTGACGTAAATGCTCACCGAAGGCGCCGCCATCATCAGCAGGCCGCAGACGAGCGGGCGCGTGTGCTCCGCGAACAGACGCCGCGGGCTGAGCCGCGTGCGCTGCTGCGGCGCGGCCGCCGGCATGCGGCGCCGCAGGTACCAGCCGACCGGGCCGATCAGCCCGCCCAGCACGAACGGAATGCGCCAGCCCCATGCCTGCATGGCGGCGGGCGACAGCAGCGCCGTGGTGCTCGCCCCCACCAGCGCGGCGGCGAAAGCGGCCGCGCCCTGGCTCGCGCCGCGCCAGCTCACCATGAAGCAGCGGTGCCGGTAGCCGGCCGACTCCATTAGCGACGCCGACGCCGGGCCGATCTCGCCGCCTGCCGCAAGCCCTTGCATCAGGCGCGCGAGCACCATCAGCACGGGCGCTGCCGGCCCGATCGACGCGTAACCCGGCAGGCATGCGATCAGCCATGTGCCGAGCGTCATCAAGGTGAGTGATACCGTGAGGCCGGCTTTGCGGCCCCGGCTGTCGGCAATGTGGCCGATCATGATCGCGCCGAGCGGGCGCATGACGAAGCCCGCGCCGAAGGTGGCGAGCGAGAGCAACAGCGACGACGCGGGATCGTGCGACGGGAAGAACAGATTGCCGATCGCAACGGCCGAAAAGCTATAGACGGTGAAGTCGTAAGCAACGAAACCATTGCCGATCACGATGGCAGTGACGATACGTCCGAGTTCGGCGCGCGACAGTGGAGCCGCATTGCTGGCAGCGGTGTGCATGAGTTGCAGTTGATAATTCGTCGAGTTATTCGGGAAGCTGGCGAAGAAAATGAAGCGCTTGTTTTATCGGCCCGACAGGACGCAACTTTACGGCATGACGCCAGTTCTTCCAGATCTCCGGTCCTCCACGCACTGACGCGCGGCCTCGCGGCGTGGCTCACGACGCGGTAGCGGCCATGTCTCACGCTGCTACACTTGCGCAACGCCAAGCTGCAAAAGACACCCTATTACACGCTCCAACCCATGCTTCGATTCGAAAACCTCAGCAAGCGCTACAGCGAGCGCCTCATCTTTCAGGAGCTGCATGACGACATTGCGTCCGGATGCGTAGCGTTAAACGATGAATCCGGCAGCGGCAAGTCGACACTCATAGGCATCCTCGCAGGCATGATCGAGCCCGACGCCGGCGAGGTGTGGCTCGGCGGTCATTCGCTGCGCACCGCACCGCTTGCCGCGAAATCCGTGCTCACCTACGTGCCCGAAGACTGCATGACCTATCCGGATCAAACCGGCCGCGAGTACTTGCGCAACGTGGCAGCGGCGAGAAACACCGCGGTGAGCAACACCACCCTGGAACTTGCGGACCGCTTCGGTCTAACGCCGCATCTCGACAAACGGTTCGAACAGATGTCGTTCGGCACGCGCAAGAAGATTTTCCTGACCGCAGCCGTGCTCGGCGAGACCCGGGTCCTGCTTGCGGACGAACCCGTCGGCGGACTCGACGCCGCTGCACGCGCCGTACTGGTCGACCTGTTCAAGACTCTCGCGCAAACGCGCACGGTGTTTTTCTCGAGCTACGACACAGTCTTTACCGACGCGTGCGAAGCGCGCAGCGTGAGTTTCGCCGACCTCGGCGGGCGCGGCTAAGACGCGCCTGCATGCGACCACGCCACCGTGTCGCGCCGCGATCAAAGCGATCGGAGCCGGCAAGCGGGTCTGCATGCGGGTCTGCATGCGCGCTCGCGGATTTCTCTAACGCACGCACAACGCCGCACGCGCAACACTCAAACCGCGACGCAAATCTTCCCGAAGTGCGCCCCGGATGCCTCGTGCGCGAACGCCTCGCCGAGCTTCTCCAGAGCGAACGTGCTATCGATCACCGGTTTGATGCCGGTCGTTTCGAGCGCGCGGATCATATCGCGCTGATCCTGGCGGCTGCCGACGATCAAGCCTTGCAGGCGCTGCTGCCTCGCCATCAACGCCGCGGTGGGCACCGGCCCCGCCCGTCCGGTCAGCACACCGATCAGCGCAATATGACCGCCGATCCGGCAAGCGGTGATCGACTGCGGCAAAGTCCCCGGGCCGCCGACTTCGATCACGTGATCGACACCTCGCCCGCCGGTCAGCGAGCGGACCTGCTTGCCCCATTCCGGATTGTCGCGATAGTTGATCGTATGGTCGGCACCCAGCGCGCGCAGGCGAACCAGCTTCTCATCCGACGAAGACGTGGCAATCACCGAAGCCCCCATCGCTTTGGCTATCTGCAAGGCGAAAATCGACACGCCGCCCGTGCCGAGCACGAGCACCGTGTCGCCGGCCTTCAACTGACCGTCCACGACGAGCGCGCGCCATGCGGTCAGCCCGGCGGTAGTCAACGTGGCGGACTCCGCATGGCTATAGCCGCGCGGCGCATGCGTGAAGTAGCGGCTCGGCAGCACAACGGCTTCGCGCGCATAGCCGTCCACGCCGTCGCCCGGCGTGGTCGTGAAATCAGCAGTGGCGGGCGGCCCGTTTTCCCAGAAAGGGAAGAAGCACGACACCACATGATCGCCCGCCTTGAATTCCGAAACGCCCGCGCCGACTGCTTCGACCACACCCGCGCCGTCCGCCATCGGAATCCGCCCTGCTTCAGCCGGCAAATTGCCGCTCACCACGCCGTAATCGTGAAAGTTCAGGGAGTTCGCGTGAATGCGCACGCGAATCTGGCCCGCCCCGGGTTGACCGGGGTCGGCAATATCGACAACCTGAAGATTGGCTACAGTGGCGGGCGACCCGATTTTGACGGCTTTCATGCGTTCGTTCCTCTGTGAGTTGCGCTGGCGCGTGACGCGCCGGCGCGAGTGACTCGCAAAAGAATACCGCAAGCACGCTGCGCACGTGCTCGCGTGCGCAGGCGCCAGCGCGATAGCCGCGCTCATGCGTTCATTTGACGGTCTGAATGACCTCGAACCCTTCGAACTCCGGATGCCCGAGATAGAGCACACGATTGTCTCCACCGGCATTGCGATGCGCGGCGCGAAACGCCTCGGATTTCGTCCACGCCTCGAAAGACGCGTAGTCCTTCCAGATGGTATGGCTGGAATACAGAACGTGATCTTCCTTCTGCGGTCCCTTCAGCAGATGAAATTCCACGAAACCCGGCACCTCTTTCAGGTGTGTATCGCGCGTGGTCCAGAGATGCTCGAAAGCGGTTTCGGATCCGGGCGTCACTTTGAAACGGTTCATGGCAATGTACATGCTGAAGCCTCTTTGCAATCACGATAGGTCTCGCGGACTTTTGATTATATGCCCGTCATTCTTCCTACTCATGTGACGACTGCGAGACAGCAGAATGCGCCCGCGTTCAGGCCGCTTTGTCCTGCGCGACCTGTTCGAGCCAGAGTCGGCTGTCGGGAAACCAGAATGCATCCGGCCGCGGCGGCGACACGAGTTTCACCGGCAGCGACGGGTTGAATATTCTGGACCACGCCGACAGATACGAAGGCGTCTTCACGAGATACCCGCAACGCGATAGCAGGAGACTGGAGACCAGCGCTTCGCGGCCGATGTCGAGCCCAGGATAGCCGCTGAAATGCACCGGCGTATTTCCGCTCGCGAGCAATTTCGCGGGAGCCACCTTGACCGGCTTGCGAAACGGCCAGGCAACGAAGAAGTCGAGAAACGCCTGTTCGTCGCTTGAAACGAAAACGTTGCTCAGGTGCGGGTTTTCCGCGAGCGTCGTTTCTATGTGGCGGCAGAAATCGCCCCACGAAACCGGGATTGCTTCCAGCGTTTTGTCCGTGCCTCTGAAATGCGCACCGAGCGTCGACGTGCCAATTTCGAGTTGCTGGCAGATCGCGTCGACTTCGTCCTGAATGTGGCCGGCGGGCCGGTAATGCGCGAAGAATAGCTCGCTGGCGCTCGTGAGTTGAAGCCGCGCCTCATAGCGTTGACGAAATCCTAGCTGGACCAGGTCACGAACCGTCGATTTTCTCACCCTGTGCGTCAGCAACGCCGTAGCCTCGCCATGCATGGAATCAAAGAAGGCCGAGAACCAGTCGATCTTTCCTTCAGGGTCGCCGTAGAGCCCACCGCGAGCACTGATGGACGGCGTCAGACATTTTTCGTCGCAGTACATCAGGATAAACAGGACCATCTGCATCACGGAGAAGAAACCAGAGTTCTCCTGAATTTCGATGGCAAAAATGCCCCTGTTCAAACGCTGTGTAGCATGAAGTGAAATGCGACGCGGTGTGGCCACGGAATGCTTGAACCCCTCGCTGCGCCGGATCTTTTTCGCCCGATCGACCACTTTTCTCAGCATGCCCGGCTCCTAATGGAATCTAGGTATTCTTTGAAATCGTCCGCGTCTGTGCACGATGAAAGTCACGACGCCCGAGCATAACATCTCAAAACTTCGGGTCGAGTAAGTTCGGCTCGACTTGGTGAGCTACCGCACAAAGGCTCGGTAAGACTTCCCGCGAGATGAGGCGCTCGCCTGACGCAACGCTTCGGCAACGCGCTCCAGCACGCCGCTCCAGTCACCTCGTCGCGTCTGCGTGAAAAGCCGCACGCTCGCATACCGGGGGCTGTCGTCACGATCGCGCAACCAGCGCCAGCAGCCGGCAAAGCGGTTGAGCAGCCACACCGGCTTGCCCATTGCCGCCGCCAGATGCGCGAGCCGCAATGAGGGCGGACAAATGTAGCCGACACGCGCGAACCGTTCGAGCGCCAACGGCAGGTAGCGCACGAACTGTAGGACCGTTCCGAAACGGCCGATCACGCCTCGCGTTTTATCGCTTCTCCAGTTTCACCACCGTCAGCGCCCCGTCCACCTCTTCAGCGACGAAGTCGATTCTGTCACCAGGCTTGACCTGCGAGAGCATTGCCGAATCCTTCACTTTGAACACCATGGTCATCGCATCCATGCCGAGGTTTTCCAAAGGACCATGTTTGATGGTCAGCTTACCGGCAGCCGCATCCACTTTCCTGATCTCGCCATGCGACATGCCGGCCTTCGCCTGGCCTCCCGCTTGAGCGCCATCCGCGGCCGCTGCCGCGTGGCTCGCCTCATCCGCCGCATATGCCGAAACGGGAACCGTCACCATGCAAGCCATCGCCATCGCCATCGAAACTAATACGTTCTTCATCTCACACTCTCCTTAGTTCATCACAATCTGCACGACATCAATCGTCCGGCAATTCGCCGGTGTATTCGTAAGCCACCGTTCCTTTGGGATGCCTGAACCAGCCCGGATCGCGGTAGTCGTCGCGCCCTAGCCCCTCGCGCACTTTCACGACCGTGAACATGCCACCCATTTCGAGCGCACCGAATGGCCCGGTGCCGGTCATCATCGGCAGCGTGTTGTCGGGCAGCGGCATCTCCATCGCGCCCATCGAGCCGCCTGTGCTGCCCATCGCCATATAGTCGGGCACCAGCCGGTTGATGCGTTTGGCCAGGTCTTTCTGCGGCACGCCGATCATGTTCGGAACCTGATGCCCCATCGCGTTCATCGTGTGATGCGACTTGTGGCAATGGAACGCCCAGTCGCCCGGACGATTCGCCGTGAACTCGATGGCGCGCATCTGCCCGACCGCGACATCGGCCGTCACCTCGGGCCAGCGCGCGGAAGGCGGAATCCAGCCGCCGTCCGTGCCCACCACTTCGAAGTGATAGCCGTGCAGATGAACCGGATGATTGGTCATCGTCAGATTGCCGACGCGAATCCGCACGCGATCGCCCGCGCGCACCGGCAACGAATCGATACCCGGAAACACGCGCGCGTTCCATGTCCACATATTGAAGTCGGTCATCTCGTTCACGCGCGGCGTGAAGCTGCCCGGATCGATATCGTAGGCCGACATGATGAACGCGAAGTCGCGGTCCACCGGCATCGCGCCGGGATCTTTCGGATGAACGATGAACAGGCCCATCATGCCCATCGCCATCTGCACCATCTCGTCGGCGTGCGGGTGATACATGAAGGTGCCGTGCCTCTCGAGACCGAATTCATAGACGAAGGTCTTGCCTGGCGGAATGTGCGGCTGCGTGAGCCCGCCCACGCCATCCATACCGCACGGCAGCAGCATGCCGTGCCAGTGGACCGTGGTGTGCTCCGGCAGCCGGTTGGTCACGAAAATGCGCACCTTGTCGCCTTCAACGGCCTCGATGGTCGGCCCCGGCGCCTGGCCGTTGTAACCCCACAGGTTCGCGTTCATGCCCGGCGCCAACTCGCGCACCACCGGCTCGGCGATCAGATGAAACTCCTTCCAGCCGTTTTTCATGCGCCACGGCAGCGACCATCCGTTGAGTGTGGCGACCGGCGTGTACGGCCGGCCATTCGACGGCGCGCGCGGTGCCTGCATCGCGGCCGAGGCCATGCTGGGCGCTTCGGGCAGCGACGCGGCGCCAGCCTTGCTGACCAGCGCGGCGCCTAACAAAGCGGCTCCCGAGCCGCCGATAAAATGTCGACGTGACACCATGTCATTGACCTTCCAATTCAGTGGACGACGCCGGCTGCGTCGTGGAGGCGAGCGGCGTCGCGCTCGTAGCAACTGGCAGACGGCCGCCGAGCGCCTGTTGCAAATCGGTTTGCGCGAGCCAGAAGTCCTTCAGCGCATCGATTGCGCTATTCACCGCGCCGATCTGCTCGCGCGAATCGGCGAGCAGTTCGAACACGCTGACCAGCATGCCGTTGTAGCGAAGCAGCAGTTCATCGGAGATGGTTTTGCGGACCGGCACGACTTCGTCGCGATAGTGCTTCGCGAGGTCGTAGCCGGACACATAGGCCGAATACGATTCGCGCACTTCGGAGCGCGCGTTGATCGCGGTCTCGGCGACACGATTCGCCGACTGCAGATAGATCGCTTCGGCTCGCGCCACTTTGGCGCTGCCCCAGTCGAACAGCGGGATCTCGACGCTGATCTCATAGCCCTGCTGGCGGCCGTCTGAAGTCGTGAAATTGTTCTGATAGCCGACATCCAGCACGTTGATGAAACGCGTCGCTTTGCTCAAGCCGAGTGCGCTGGCGACACTTTGCGTTTGCAGCTTCGCGGCCTGAATGTCGAGCCGGTTCTGCATCGCGAAGGTTTCCAGATCGTGCAACTCGGGGCGCGTGGCAGGCAGATCGGGCAGGCGCTCAGGCAGCGTGTACTGTGCCTGGGAACCCCAGAGTCCCATCGCGCGAGTGAGCTTTTCTCGCGCGGACACTGACTGCTGTCGCGCTCTTCCTACCTGCGCCATCGCTTCAGCGTAAAAGGCCTGCTCGCGCGCGTAATCGAGCTTGCTGAAATGGCCGGCCTGCTGCATGCGCGAAGCGAGTTCGGCGCCGGCCTCGGCCGCGTCCTTCACCTGCTCCGCGTACATCGCCGATTGCCCTGCGGCGACTGCGAGGATATAGGCGCGCCGGGCGTCGGCTGCGACTTTGAGCATGGCGTCCGCGGTGAGCAGGCGAGTCTGCTCGAAACGGCGGCTCTCGATGCGCGTCACCAGCGGCATGGTCAGTACCCTCAGCATGCCGAGCGTGAAAGTGCGGCTGATACTCAGGTCATCGCCACCGTGCGTGCGGCTGAACGAAAAGCCGGGATTCGGCAGGCGTCCTGCCTGAACGAGGTCCGCTTCGGCAATGCCGAGTTCGCCGTACGACGCCTGCAGGCCACGGTTGTTCAGGAGCGCGATCTGGAGCGCGTCGTCCATGCTGAGCGGTGTGGCGAGCAACGCTTGCGTGCGGCTTGCTACGGTGTTTCGGTCGTCATCCGTTTTTATCAACACGGCGTCTTTGCCGATCCGCGCGGAGGCCACCGTCGACACGGTGTCGAACCCGCCGTCCTTTGAAAACGTCGTGCAGCCGGCGAGCCATGACACGGCAATGGCGATGGAAACAGCGCCGGCGGAAGGAAGCAGGCGCGGCCTCATTTTGCTGCCTCCGCGTGGTGAGCACCGTGGCCGTCGCCTTCGGCATCTGTGACGCCCGAGTGCATCGAAGCGTGGCGCTTTCCAGCGCCATCGGCTGGATCGGTCACTGCGCGATTGAGCGCCTGCCAACCTGGTGACGGCTGGTCGCGGTGCGGCCGATAGCCGGCCAATGCAGATGGCACCTCGAGCGCAGGCACGGATGCCGCGGCATTCGCCGGGTCGGGAAATAGGGGCGCGGCGAACGCGAGCGCCGGCAGACATGCCGCCGCGCCGAGCAGCGCCGCAATGAACATTCGCATGGATAGTCTCGTCGTAGTCCGCCTCGACGGACGACACACGGCCGCCATCGAGACAAAATGGAACACCGCAGCACAGGGCTGCGAAAGATCTAGACGAGAGAGGTTCGGGGAGGCCGTTCGACGCCGTCAGTCAGAAACGACACGACACGCACGGCGGGAGGCAGGGGAACAGCAAAATGAACCGCGTTAGCGGACAGGGACACGACCGGCGTGATGGGCAACGCGCCGCCGAAACAGCAGGACGCGCAGGCGGAGCACGCATGCGCGTGATGCTCGCTGCCCCCGCCGTCGTGATGCTGAAGATGAGTACCGGCGATATTGTCGGCCTGATCGGCCATCATGCCGGCTTGATCGTGATGCTGGGCCATTGGCCCCCTATGCTCGTCGTGCGCAGACATCTCTTCACCCATGAAATGCGAGGGCTCGCATTTCATGGAGACGGCCGCGAACGACTGAACCGGGAGGCTCAGCACGAGCAGCAACACGACGAAGAATTTGCGCCAGCAAGACATGGGAACGGAGTCTAGCATGCGGTTCTGGAAAATCGTAAGGCAGGGACGACGTCGCGCGCACGCTTTTGGTGCAGTGATTTCCCTTCAGCCAGTCACAAAAAAAGAGGCTTGACCTTACCGCCGTGGGAAGGTCCACGCTCGAGCCATGACTTCTTATTGGAGGTAGGACATGGAATTCAACATCCCGGACATGTCGTGCGGCGGATGCGCCAACGCCATCACGCGTGCTGTCACGAGTCTCGACCCGGCTGCCCGGCTCGATGTCGATGTGCCCGTTAAAATCGTCAAGGTCACGTCGACGCTGGCGCCCGAGCAATTCATCGAGGCCATCGAGGCGGCGGGATTTCATCCGTCACTGAAAGCCTGATAGGCTGATCGCCCAATCGCTCGATCGCCGGACCAGATCGACGCCGGATAGCCGCCGGGAACGCGGTGGGAGCACACGCGCCCACTTCCGCTTTCCGGTAGCAGCGTCGATCGGGACAACTTTTTCCCAACGGAAATCTACTATGAAAAACCTTCGCGCCTTTCGTGCTCTCTGCCTGTTAGGCGGCTTTGCGTTTGCCGTTGCGGCCGCGCCCGTCCATGCCCAGCAACCGGCGTCCATGCCCGGCATGGATATGTCCGGTTCAGCCGGCGGCAAGTCGACGCAAGCCTTCAAAGCCGCCGACGACAAAATGATGCAGGACATGAGCGCCGACTACACCGGCGACGCCGATAAGGACTTTGTCGCTCACATGATTCCGCATCATCAGGGCGCGATCGAAATGGCGCAGGTCGAATTGAAATACGGCAAGGATCCGGAACTGAAGCGGCTGGCGAGCAACATCATCAAGGCACAGCACGATGAGATCGCGTTCATGAAAAAATGGCAGGCGAAGCATGGCGTGAAATGAGCGCACGGAGTATTGGCGCCTTCACATCGGGTTGCCGCTAAAGGGTTCGCTGTAGCAATCTACCGCGCTCGCGCCGGCGGCACCCGCCGCGGCACTCGCCATCTCGCCCCGGCTCTTTCTCCACCCCGCTGGCGGCATCCCGAACTCCCGCTTGAAAGCGCGATTGAAGGCCGCCTCCGACTCATACCCCACCTGATCCGCCACCTCCGCCACCGACTTCGTCCCGCCGCGCAACTCCTGCGCGGCGACCTGCAAACGCCAGTGGGCGAGATACTGCATTGGCGGCTGACCGAGCAACTGCGTAAACCGCTGCGCCAGCGCGGAGCGTGACAACCCCGCCATTCGGGCAAGCTCATCCACGGTCCACGCATGCGCCGGCTGCGTATGCATCATGGCCAGCACCCGGCCGACAAACCTGTCCCCCACACCCGCGAGCCAGCCCTTTCGATCGGCCGGCAGCGCGTCGATGCAGCGCCGCACCGCCTCCACGAAGAGCAGCTCCGATAGCCGCGCAAGCACGAGCGCACTGCCTACGCGCCACTCCGCCGCCTCGGCCGTGGCGAACCGCAAAGAAGATTCAAGCCACGCGGACTGCGGATCATTGCGCATGTCGACCTTGAAGAGGCGAGGCAACGCGGACAGCACCGGGTTGCTCAACGTGTCGTCGCAAGCGAGAAAGCCGCACACCAGACGCGTACTGTCGCCGCCGCCGCCATAGTTGAGCGTCATCAACTGCCCCGGCGAATTGCGCAACTGACTCTCGAGCAGTTCGGCAGTCGGTCCGGGCGTGACGTCGAGTGAACTGCCCAGCAGATGCGATTCGCCTTGCGGAACGACGAGCAGTTCGCCGGCATTGACGTAAATGGCGGACTCGGGATCGTCCGCGAGTGCCGCCCAGCAGCTTCCCTCGGTGATCAGATGATAGGAGACGACACGTTCGGCTCGTGGCAGGTAACTGCCGCACAGCGCTGCGTCCGCCTGGCCGAACAGACACCAGGGCGCAGTGAAGTGGCCGTTTAGATACACCGCGCCGCCCAGGCGAACGAGGCGAAGAACGTTGGAGAGAGCATCCATGGATGTGTGCCCATGAACTTCGGCGTCCTGCGCAAAAGATCTGGACGCCTGGTCATTCATCGATTCAACACGCGTAACGATACTAGCACCCATGCGAATTCCTTACAACGATGCTAAGGAATCTTGAATGTATCGAATACTTAAACGCAATTAAGGAGGCGCCCCATGAATTCATAGCGACGCTGAAAGCCTTCGCGCAACGAGATCAACTTGCATTGCACAAAAAAATTTTCAGGAGCATTTCCATGTCACAAGTCCAGTCTTCTTCGCAAACCTCCGCATTTGCCGATGTCAAAGCGCGCCAGCACGTCGCGTGGGAAACGGGCAACTATGCGGTCGTCGGCACGACGCTGCAGATCGTCGGCGAAAACCTGTGCGAGGCGCTCGATCTGCGCGCCGGCACCAGCGTGCTCGATGTCGCGGCGGGCAACGGCAACGCCACGCTTGCCGCTGCACGCCGCTGGTGCGACGTCACCTCGACCGACTATGTCTCCTCGCTGCTCGAAGCGGGGAAGGCTCGGGCGCGAGCGGAAGGTCTCACCGCGGTGCGGTTTCGCGAAGCGGACGCCGAAGCGCTGCCCTACGCCGACGCCTCGTTCGATGCCGTCATCTCGACCTTCGGCGTCATGTTCACGCCGAATCAGGAGAGGGCGGCAAGCGAGTTGGCGCGGGTGTGCAAGCCGGGCGGCAAAATCGGCCTTGCGAACTGGACGCCCGAGAGCTTCATCGGGCAGGTGTTCAAAACGATCGGCAAGTATCTGCCCCCGCCGCCCGGCCTCAAGTCGCCCGCGTTGTGGGGCACCAGGGCGCGGCTCGACGAGCTCTTTCACGGGAGCGCGAAGCCCGTCGCTGCAAAGAGCCGTGAATTCACGTTCCGTTACCGCTCACCGGCGCATTGGATCGAGGTATTCCGGACATATTACGGCCCGGTCAACAAGGCATTCGCCGCGATGGATGCCGAACGGCAGGCCGCCTTCCAGCTCGACCTGATGACGCTGCTGGCAAACGGCAACCGTTCCGGCGACGAGACACTCGTGTTGCCCAGCGAGTATCTCGAGGTCGTCATGGAGCGGCTGTGAACGGGATCAGCCGCGCACTGGCCGGCGCGGCGGTCTACACCCTCAATCGATGGCCAACGCTCAGCGTGGTCGGCCTGCGGTGTGTCACGGTGGCTTTCGGCCTGCCGCTTTTTTCGTCCGTGTGCTTCTTCGGCCTTCGGTTCGTTCTCGCCAGCATCGGGCTGATGTCTTAGGCTTCGCCATTTCATCCAACCCGTTTTTCCGGCTTCGTGCTTTCCAGACGAAGCCGGACTTTCGCACTCTGGACACCTGAGCGGCGAATCGGCGCGCTCGCGCCGGCCGCCTCACCTTTCCTGCGGCACCCGCACCCACCCTTCCATCAACACGCGCGCGCTGCGGCTCATGATCGCCTTCTTGACCGTCCACTCGCCGCCGCTCTCGCTCGCCTCGGCACCCACCCGCAAGGTCCCCGACGGATGCCCGAAGCGTACCGACTGCTTCGCCCCGCCGCCTGCCGCGAGATTCACCAGCGTGCCGGAAATCGCCGCCGCCGTGCCGATCGCGACCGCGGCCGTGCCCATCATTGCGTGATGCAGCTTGCCCATCGACATCGCCCGCACCAGCAGATCGACATCGCCCGCCCCAATGCGCTTGCCGCTCGACGCCACATAGTCGGCCGGCTTCGCGACGAACGCGACCTTCGGCGTATGCTGGCGCGTCGCGATCTCGTCGAGATGCTTGATCAGTCCCATGCGCAGCGCGCCGTGCGCGCGAATGGTCTCGAACATCGCCAGCGCTTTTGCGTCGCTATTGATGGCGTCCTGCAACTCCGTACCCTTGTAGCCGATCGATTCCGCATCCACGAAGATGGTCGGAATGCCCGCGTTGATCATGGTCGCCTTCAACGTGCCGACACCCGGCACTTCGAGGTCGTCCACGAGATTGCCGGTCGGGAACATCGAACCGCCCGCGCCCTCTTCTTCCGCAGCCGGATCCATGAATTCGAGTTGCACTTCGGCAGCCGGAAACGTGACGCCGTCGAGTTCGAAATCGCCGGTTTCCTGCACGGCGCCATCGGTCATCGGCACATGACCGATGATCGTCTTGCCGATATTGGCCTGCCAGATGCGCACGGTCGCCACGCCGTCGCGCGGAATCCGGCTCGGGTCGACAAGACCCGCGCTGATCGCGAACGGTCCCACGGCGGCCGACAGATTGCCGCAATTGCCACTCCAGTCCACGAACGCCTTGTCGATCGACACCTGCCCGAACAGGTAATCCACGTCGTGATCCGGCCGGCTGCTTTTGGCGATGATCACCGTCTTGCTGGTGCTCGAGGTCGCGCCGCCCATGCCGTCGATCTGCTTGCCGTACGGGTCGGGGCTGCCGATCACGCGCATGAGCAGCGCATCACGCGCGGCGCCCGGCACCTGAGCGGCCTCGGGCAGGTCCTGCAAGCGGAAGAACACACCTTTGCTGGTGCCGCCGCGCATGTAGGTGGCGGCAATCTTGATCTGGGGTTGGTGGGCCATGAAAGTCGTGTCCTGATGTAGGCGGACGGTCCCTGGAGGGACTTCGTGCAGGGCGTACGGCATGCCGCACCGTAGCGCCCTGTTCCGCGTTAAAACGTTCGCTGCTTCAAACGATCTGAAAACCGGGCAGCCTCAGGCCGCCGCTTTCGTCGATTCGAGAAAGTCCTGCGCAAAGCGTTGCAGCACGCCGCCGGCCTCGTAGATGGAAACCTCTTCGGCCGTGTCGAGCCGGCACGTGACCGGCACGTCCACACGCTCACCGTTCTTACGATGAATCACCAGCGTGAGGTCCGCGCGCGGCTTGCGCTCGCCGATCACGTCGAAAGTTTCCGTGCCGTCGATACCGAGCGTGAGCCGGTTCACCCCCGGCTTGAATTCCAGCGGCAACACGCCCATGCCCACCAGATTCGTGCGGTGAATGCGCTCGAACCCTTCGGCGACGATCGCTTCCGTGCCGGCAAGACGCACGCCCTTCGCAGCCCAGTCGCGCGACGACCCCTGGCCATAATCGGCCCCGGCGATCACGATCAGCGGCTGCTTGCGCTCCATGTAGGTTTCAATCGCTTCCCACATGCGCGTGATCTTGCCCTCCGGCTCGATGCGCGCCAGCGAACCCGCCTTCACCTTGCCGTCTTCGACCACCATCTCGTTCTTCAACGTGGGGTTCGCAAAGGTGGCGCGCTGTGCCGTCAAATGGTCGCCGCGGTGAGTCGCGTAGGAATTGAAGTCTTCTTCCGGCAGGCCCATCTTCGCCAGATACTCGCCCGAGGCGCTGTTCGGCAAAATCGCGTTGGAAGGCGACAGGTGGTCGGTCGTGATGTTGTCGCCCAGCACGGCGAGCGGGCGCATGCCCTTGAGCGTGCGCTCACCGGCAAGCGCGCCTTCCCAATACGGCGGACGGCGAATGTACGTGCTCATGGGGCGCCAGTCGTACAGCGGGCTGGCCTTCTCGCCCGTGTCGACCGTGACCGCGAACATCGGCTCGTACACCTTGCGGAATTGTTCCGGCTTCACGCTCGACGCCACGATCGCGTCGATCTCCGCATCCGACGGCCAGATGTCCTTCAACGTGACGGCATGACCGTCGGCATCGATACCGAGCACGTCTTTCTCGATGTCGAAGCGGATCGTGCCCGCAATCGCATACGCCACCACCAGCGGCGGCGATGCCAGGAAAGCCTGCTTCGCGTATGGATGAATGCGGCCGTCGAAGTTGCGGTTGCCCGACAGCACGGCAGTCGCATACAGATCGCGCTCGACGATTTCCTTCTGGATCGCCGGATCCAGCGCACCGGACATACCGTTGCACGACGTGCACGCATACGCGACCACGCCGAAGCCGAGCTTCTCCAGATCGTGCAGCAGACCGGCTTCTTCCAGATACAGCGTGACCGCCTTCGAGCCAGGCGCGAGCGAGGTCTTCGCCCACGGCTTGCGCGTCAGTCCACGCCGGTTCGCGTTACGCGCCAGCAGGCCGGCGGCGATCATGTTGCGCGGATTGTTGGTGTTCGTGCAGCTCGTGATCGCGGCGATGATCACCGCGCCGTCCGGCATCAGGCCCGGTTCATTCTCCACCTTGCCGCTGATGCCGCGCGCCGCCAGTTCCGACACCGGCAGACGGCGGTGCGGGTTGGACGGACCGGCCAGCGTGCGCACCACGGTGGACAGATCGAACGTGAGCACGCGTTCGTATTCGGCGTGCTTGAGGCTGTCCGCCCACAGGCCGGTTTCCTTCGCATACGTTTCCACCAGTTTGACGAGTTCGTCGTCGCGGCCGGTGAGCTTGAGATACTTGATGGTCTGTTCGTCGATATAGAACATCGCGGCCGTGGCGCCGAATTCCGGCGCCATGTTGGCGATGGTCGCGCGATCGCCGAGCGTCAGGTTGGCCGTGCCCGCACCGTAGAACTCGAGGTACGCGCCGACCACTTTTTCCTTGCGCAGGAATTCGGTCAACGAGAGCACGATGTCGGTCGCGGTAATGCCTTCAGCCGGCTTGCCGGTGAGTTCCACGCCGACGATATCCGGTAGGCGCATATACGAAGCGCGGCCCAGCATCACGCTTTCCGCTTCGAGTCCGCCCACGCCGACCGCGATCACACCGAGCGCGTCCACCATCGGCGTATGGGAGTCGGTGCCGACCAGCGTATCGGGGAATGCCACGCCGTCTTTCACCTGCACCACCGGGCTCATGCGCTCGAGGTTGATCTGATGCAGGATGCCGTTGCCCGGCGGAATCACGTCGACGTTCTTGAACGCGCGCTTGGTCCAGTTGATGAAGTCGAAGCGGTCTTCATTGCGGCGATCCTCGATCGCGCGATTCTTCGCGAACGCGTCCGGATCGAACCCGCCGCACTCGACGGCGAGCGAATGATCGACCACGAGTTGGGTCGGCACCACCGGATTCACCATGGCAGGGTCGCCGCCTTGCGCGGCGATCGCATCGCGCAGACCAGCGAGATCGACCAGCGCAGTCTGGCCAAGAATGTCATGACAGACCACGCGTGCCGGGAACCACGGGAAATCCAGATCGCGCTTGCGTTCGATGATCTGCTTGAGCGACGCGACGAGCGTGACGGGATCGCAGCGGCGCACGAGGTTCTCCGCCAGCACGCGCGACGTGTACGGCAGCTTGTCGTACGCGCCGGGCGCAATGGCGTCGATGGCGGCACGCGTGTCGAAGAAATCGAGCTGGGTGCCGGGAAGGCGTTTGCGGTTTGCGGTATTCATGGCGTAGGGGACAAAACAGTAATGATCCGGGAACGATGGCGGCGGCCGATCACAGTCAGCTGCCCCTCTTTTAGCGCTTCCCTGGCGGGCCAGTCAGGTACGTGTAGTTTAGCTCGCGGCAGCGTGCGGGCCGGGTTTGCCGGCACTCACACGAATACGCCGCAAAAAACAGCCTTGGCTCGGGGTTCCAGCGAGCCAAGGCCCAATTTCATTGCGCCGCGCTCTCGAGACGCAATGAAGGTCGAACACTTGCCTTGGCGTGTCGACGCTTTCACGCGATCGACAACGCTCGCAAGGTCTTCAGCCGCGCTCAAACACGTTTCGCGAGCGGCACGAACGGCAGGTCATCGGGTCCGGTGTAATTCGCGCTCGGACGGATGATCTTGTTGTCGATGCGCTGCTCGATGATGTGCGCGCTCCAGCCGGCCGTGCGCGCGATCACGAAGAGCGGCGTGAACATCGCCGTCGGCACGCCCATCATGTGATACGAGACCGCGCTGAACCAGTCCAGATTCGGGAACATCTTCTTCGCTTCCCACATCACCGACTCGAGCCGCTCGGCGATGCTGAACAGCTTGGTGTTGCCGGCTTCCTTCGAGAGCTTCTTCGCGACTTCCTTGATGACCTTGTTGCGCGGGTCCGAAATCGTGTACACCGGGTGGCCGAAACCGATCACCACTTCCTTGTTCTCGACGCGGCGGCGGATGTCCGCTTCGGCTTCGTCCGGCGTCTGGTAGCGCGACTGGATCTCGAACGCGACTTCATTGGCGCCGCCGTGCTTCGGCCCGCGCAGCGCGCCGATCGCGCCGGTGATCGCCGAATAGATGTCCGATCCCGTGCCCGCGATCACGCGGCCCGTGAAGGTCGATGCGTTGAATTCATGCTCGGCGTACAGGTTCAGCGACACGTGCATCGCGTCGACCCACGCCTTCGACGGCTCCACGCCGTGCAGCAGGTGCAGGAAGTGGCCGCCGATCGAATCGTCATCGGTTTCCACTTCGATGCGCTTGCCGTTGTGCGAATAGTGATACCAGTAGAGCAGCATCGAACCGAGCGAGGCCATCAGCTTGTCGGCAATGTCGCGCGCGCCCGGCAGGTTGTGATCGTCTTTCTCCGGCAGCACGGTGCCCAGCACCGACACGCCGGTGCGCATCACGTCCATCGGGTGTGCTGCGGCCGGGATCCATTCGAGCGCGGCCTTGACGTTCGCGGGCAGGCCGCGCAGCGCCTTCAGCTTGGTCTTGTACGCGGTGAGTTCGGCCTGGGTCGGCAGCTTTTCGTGGACCAGCAGATATGCGATCTCTTCGAACTCGCAGGCGCCCGCGATATCGAGAATGTCGTAGCCGCGGTAGTGCAGGTCGTTGCCGGTCTTGCCGACCGTGCAGAGGGCGGTATTGCCTGCCGTCACGCCGGACAGGGCGACGGATTTCTTCGGTTTGAACGCGCCTGTGTTCGGCGTACTGTTATCTGCTTCGCTCATGACTTCGTCTCCAGATGCATGGGGAATATGTTGGACCGCATCCCAAAACGCAAAGAACGGGCCAGCCACGCGCACGCGCGCTAAGTACCTGATTTAAAAAAGGACTGCCGTCCGCGCCCGCCTCGATCCGATTTCAGAAATGAAACGTGGATTTCAGATTGGAAATGGATGCGCGCATAATGGGTGGACTTTCCCAGCACCGCCTTGAGCCGCCCCGCCTTGAGCACACCTCTTTTCGAACCCGCCCAGCGCCCCCGCATCTGGGCGCTCAGCATTAGCCGCTTGCGCGATCTGTTTTTCGATATCGCCGGCGAATACGTGGAGCGCGCGGACCTGCGCATCGTCTCGCACGGTTTCGAAGACGCCGTGCGCGAAGTCGAGGCCGCGGGCGCGGGTCGTCCGGATGTCGTGATTGCCGGCGGCTCGAACGGCGCGTATCTGAAGACGCGCGTGTCGGTGCCGGTCGTGCTGATCGGTCCGACCGGTTTCGACGTGATGCACGCGCTCGCGCGCGCACGCCGCGACGGCGCGAAGGTCGCGCTCGTCACGCACGGCGACACACCCGACGAAGTGCGGCGTTTCACGGCCGCTTTCGCACTCGACATCACGTTCGCTTCCTATCAATCGGCGCAGGACGCGGAAAGCCTCGTGCTCGATCTGCGCGATCGCGGCATCGAGGTGGTGGTCGGCCCCGGACTCGTCACGGATCTCGCCGCGAATGCCGGCATGGGTGCGGTGTTTCTCTACTCGCGCGCTTCCGTGCGCGCGGCCTTCGACACCGCGCTCGAAGTCGCCCAGGCCACGCGCCGCGAAACGGTTCGACGTCAGCGGCTCGACAATCTGTTGCAGCATCTGCGCGACGGCGTCGTCGCGCTCGACGCGCAAGGCCGCGTCGAAGCAATGAACCAGCGCCTCGCGAGCGTGCTCGGCCTCGACGCGGCACACGCCGTTGGCCGCGTGCTGCTCGAACTCGCGCCCGATCTCGCGGGCAGTCTGCCGGACGCGGACGGCGACGGGTTCTGCACGGTGCGCGGCGTGAGCTATGTCGTGCATCGCGGGCCGCTGGCGAGCAGCGGCTCGGCGGCGGGCACCGTGCTGACGTTTCAGGAATCGCGCGCGGTCGAACGGCTCGACCGGACGCTGCGCTCGCGCCAGCGCGTGCAGCAGTTCAGCGCGCGTTACCGGCTCGACGATATCGTCGGCGCGTCCGAATCGATGGAACGGGTGCGTACGCTCGTCAAGCGCTATGCGCGCTCGGACGCCACCGTATTGATTCTCGGCGAAAGCGGCACGGGTAAGGAGATGGTCGCGCAGAGCATGCATCAGTTGAGCGCGCGGCGCGACTTCGCGTTCGTCGCAATCAATTGCGGCGCGTTTCCCGAGGCGCTGCTGGAAAGCGAGTTGTTCGGCTACGAAGAAGGCGCATTCACCGGCGCGCGCAAGGGCGGCAAGGCGGGGCTGATCGAAGTGGCGCACCGCGGCACGCTGTTTCTGGATGAAATCGGCGAGATGCCGCTGTCGCTGCAAAGCCGGCTGTTGCGCGTGCTCCAGGAACGCGAAGTCGTGCGGCTCGGCTCGACGGAGCCGACGCGGGTCGATATTCGCGTGGTCGCGGCGACGCATCGCGGCTTGACCGAGGGCATCGAAGCGGGCAGCTTTCGGGCCGACCTCTACTACCGCCTCAACATTCTCAGCATCGCATTGCCGCCGCTGCGCGAGCGGCCGACCGACCTGCTGCCGCTCGCCGCCCAACTGCTGCTGCAAGCCGTGGTGCGTGAACCGAGGCTCGCGGCGCGTGTGCCGGACGCGGCTGCCGCCGAACGCGTGCTCGCCCCACTCGACGAGCCGCTCAAGCGTTACGCGTGGCCCGGCAACGTGCGCGAACTGCAGAACGTGATTGAACGGATCGCCGTGGAACTCGCCGACGCGGTCCCTGAAGACACCAACGCAGACGCCACCGAATCCGCTTTCACCCGCGACATGTTGCGCACGCTCGCGCCGGAAATCGTCGAGCCCCACGCGCGCGCGAGGAAAGCCGCGCTATCGCTACGCGAACGCAGCCGTCACGTGGAAGCCGACGAAATCCGCGCCGCGCTCGCCGCGCACGAAGGCGATCGCGACGCCGTCTGCGAGGCGCTCGGCATCAGCAAGACGACGTTATGGCGGAAGCTGAACGCGGCGCAGTAGGCGTGGTGCCGGCGTTGCCCACGCCGCCATGCCGCGCCGGCCGCACGGCGCTGATCGCCGCAGTGCCGGCGCTCGTGATCGCGTTGCTGCCGGCAGCGGCGCGCGCGATGAACATGCTGGGCGTCATGCCGCAGCATCGCTTGAAATGGCGGCCGAAATGGCTTTGGTCGAAGAAGCCGACTTCCGTCGCGACGACCGATCCCGGCACGCCTTCGAGCAACAGCGTCTGCGCGCGTTGAATCCGCAGGCCGCACAGATAGCGGTATGGCGACGATCCATATTGCTGCCGGAACACCGTGGCGAAGCGCGACACGCTGAGCGCGGAGAGCGCGGCGAGTTGGGCGAGCGTCACCGGTTCGTCGAAATGGGCTTCGATGAACGCGCGGGCCGCGTTGAGGCTGATGGACTGTTTCATGACGTCACGATAGTCGAGCGGGCCGCCGGTTGTTTCGCGAAACGCCGAATGGAAAACGGGTCGAGAGGAATCGCCGTGCTGCCCGTATCGACCAGTTCCGCGAGCGTCTCGCCGACGCCCGGACCGATCTGAAAGCCCGAGCCGCTGAAGCCGAACGCGTAGTAAAGGCCGTCGACCTGGCCGCTCCGACCGATCACCGGCTCGCTGTCGGGCAGATAGCTTTCCACGCCGCTCCAGACACGAATCACATGCAGCGGCGCCAACGCGGGCACGAGCCGGCGCATTTGCGCCAGTTGCCGCACGGTGTTGATGGGCAACACGGAGGCGCGGCGCGTCACGGCGTCGGCCGGACCAGCAGGACCGCCGCCGACGATGATGTTGCCGCGCGGAATCTGGCGGAAGTAGATGCTCTCTTCCTTGATCGACGTGAACACGCCCATCGACGATTTGAATACGTACGGCACCGGCTCGGTCACGCACATTTGCGGCCCCCGCGCGGTCAGCGGCACGGATTCGCCGAACTGTTCGGTCAGGCGGCTCGCCCACGCGCCGGCGCAGATCACGAGCTGCGCTGCCCAGTAGACGTCGCCACGCGCGCTTTCCACGCGAAACCGGCCACCATCCTTTTCCACGCGAACGATCTCCGTGTCCTCGATCACCTGTGCGCCGAGCCGCGCAGCCGCGCGACCGAACGCGGGCGCGGCGAGGCGCGGATTGGCATGGCCGTCGAGCGGCGAGATCGAGGCCGCCAGCACTTCGCGGCCGAGAAACGGAAAGCGCCTGAACATGGCGTCGCCATGCAGCACTTCGAGTTCGAGTCCGTAGGCGCGCGCGTCGATCGCATACTGATCGAAATTCTCGACATCCTTCTGGTGGTAGCACACGCGCGTGTGGCCCGAAGGCAGAAACTCGATGTCCTCGCCGAGCAGTTCCGCCGAGCGTTGCCACGTGCGCAGCGCGCGGTTGGCCATGGCCAGTTGCGGCAGCGCGCGGCCCTGCCGGCGAATGCCGCCGAAGTTCACGCCGCTTGCCTGCTGGCCGGTGAGTCCGCGTTCGAGCAGAATCACCGAGCGATTGCGCTGACGCAGGAAGAACGCCGTCGTCGTCCCCATGATGCCGCCGCCGATCACGATCACATCGGCTTCGTTGCGAGTCGTCGCGCTCATTGGCTCACCTCGCTGCTCGTTTCGTCGATCGCCTCTTCGGTCAGCGCCACGGGCAGCGGTTTGACCGGCGCCTGGCCGCGCAGCCGTCCCACTGACGATAACGGCACGCACGCCGCCGCCGCGATGATCTCCGCGCCGGCGTGGCCGCAATAACGCCCCTGGCAACGGCCCATGCCGACGCGCGAAAACGCCTTCGCGCGATTGGCTTCCTTCGCGCCGCTCGCGCGGACCACGCGGCGCAATTCGCCCGCGGTAATCGCTTCGCATCGGCAGACGATCGTCTCGTCCGGCAGCGACGCGGCGAACTTCGCCGGCCACGGGAAAGCTTCGCGCAAGCCCGCGGCAAACCGCGTGAAGCGCGCGAGTTCGGCGCGCAAGCGCTCCACGCCGTTGACCGGCATGCCGTGATCCTGCATCGCCGCGAGCGCCGCGAGACGGCCCGAGCGTTCCGCCGCGTCGGCGCCGCGCACCCTCGCGCCGTCGCCCGCCAGGTAGACGCCCTTGATGCTGCTGCGGCCGTCGGCATCGATTTGCGGCAGCCACTGCTGGGCGTTGTCGTCGAACACGAAGCGGCAACCCGCGAGGTCCGCGAGTTGCGTCTCGGGGCGCAGGTGGTAGCCGAGCGCAACCGCATCGCATGCCAGTTCGAGGCGCTTGCCATTGGGTAGCGCGACCTCGACCGCGCTCACGCCATCTTGCGGCGTGCCTTTGATTTCGAGCGGTTGCACGCCGCGATGAACCGGCACGCGCGCGTCGGCGAGCACGCGCGTCAACGCAATACCTTTTCTGAGCGCGGCGGGAATCGCCAGCAGACGCGGCAACGCCGCCACGCGCTGCATGAACGTCGAAGTATCGAGCACCGCCGCCACCTGCGCGCCCGCCTTCACGTACTGCGCGGCCACGAGGTACAGCAGCGGCCCGCTGCCCATCATCACGATGCGCGAGCCGATCGCGCAGCCCTGCGACTTCAGCGCGACCTGCGCACCGCCGAGACTATAAGTGCCGGCGTGATGCCAGCCCTTGACGGGCATCAGCCGGTCCGTCGCGCCGCTGCAGACAATCAGCGCATCGAATACGAGCGTGCGGTAACGCGTGCCGCTCACCAGATGCACGGTGTTCGGCGAGATATTCCAGACCAGCGTTTCCGGCAGATAGTCGATCCTGCTTTTCAGCGCGTCGAAGCTCTGATGCAGCGACGCGGCACGCGCGGCCTCCGTGCCATAGAGCGTGTCATAGCTGCGCGAAAAGCCTTCCGGCTGACGCCGATAAATCTGTCCGCCGTCGCGCCGCGATTCGTCGATAACGACAGGCCGCAGCCCCGCTTCGACCAGCGCCTGCGCCGCGCGCACACCCGCCGGCCCGGCCCCGATGATCACTACACGCGGGGCCATACACCCTCCCCGGCATCCGCCAGTTTCGTGACGATCGACATGCCGGGTGTTGCCGGCGTGCTGCAAGCCCGCACGCGCTCGCCTTGCGCGGTCCACACCCAGCAGTCCTGGCATGCGCCCATCAGGCAGAAGCCCGCGCGCCGGCCGTCGCCGAATTCGGAATCGCGCAACGTGCGCGTGCCGGTGAGCAATGCGACCATCAGCGTGTCGCCTTCGGCGGCTTCGCGCACCACGCCGTCCACGGTAATCGGAAAGGTCTTGCGGCCGGCTTCCGCGACGCGCACAAATCGTCCGCTCATGCCGGGGTCGCCTCTACGCTCTGCAAACGGTTCAGTTCGGCGGCCGGATGGTGGCACAGAATCTCCGCGCCCGAGGGCAGCCGCTTCATCGAGGGCGGTGTCACGTTGCACTTGCCGTCGATACGTACAGGACAGCGCGCGCGAAACGAACACAGCTCGGCAATATCGGCGCTTTCGCCCATCGCCGGCAAAGCGGTGGCGACGATCTCGCGGCGCGCGTCGAGCCAGCCGGGTTTGAGCGCCGGCACCGAATCCACCAGCAAGCCCGTGTACGGGTGATACGGCGGCGCGGCGAGCACATCTCGCTGCCCCGCTTCCACGCGATGCCCCGCATACAGCACGATCACTTCATCGCAGATGGCGCGGACCGTTGAAATATCGTGGCTGATGAACATGTACGACACGCCCAGTTCGCGCCGCAATTCGGCGAGCAGATCGAGGATCGCCGCGCCGACCACCGTGTCGAGCGCGGAAGTCACTTCGTCGCACAGAATCAACGCGGGATTGGCGGCGAGCGCGCGCGCCAGATTCACACGCTGCTTCTGGCCGCCCGAGAGCCCCGCCGGCGTGCGCGTGGCGATGGAGGCCGGCAGCTTCACCAGATCGAGCAGTTCCAGCATGCGCTTCTTCGCCGCCGAGCCACGCAGATGGTGATAGAACGCGAGCGGCCGGGCGAGGATGTCAGCGATCGAGTGGCTCGGGTTCAACGCCGTGTCGGCGTTCTGAAACACGATCTGGATCTGCCGGTATTGCTCCGGCGTGCGGCGCGAGAGCTGCGCCGGCAGCGCCTCGCCGTTGAACAGCACCTCGCCGCGCGCCCGGTCGACCAGACCCGCCACCACGCGCGCGAGCGTCGTCTTGCCGGAGCCGGATTCGCCGATCACGCCAAGCGTGCTGCCGCGTGGAATCGACAGACTGACGTCGTCGAGTACGCGCACGGCGGGCGCGCCATACCGGTCGATGCGGCCATAACCCGCGGACAGTCCGCGAATCTCCAGCAGCGGCGGCACGTGCTTGCCCAGGGTCGGCGGCAATTCCAGCACCGCTTCCGGACGGCGCGTGGCGGCCAGCAACTGGCGCGTGTACGCATCCACAGGAGCGTCGAGCACTTGCGCGACCGCGCCGTTTTCCTTCACCGCGCCGCCGTTCAGGACGACGATACGGTCCGCCATTTGCGCGACCACCGCCAGATCGTGCGATACGTAGACCGCCGTGGTGCCGAGTTCGCGAACCACTTTCTTGAAGGCCGCGAGCACTTCGATCTGCGTGGTGACGTCGAGCGCCGTGGTCGGCTCGTCGAACACGACGACGGCCGGATCGGTGATCAACGCCATCGCCGCCATCAAGCGCTGCAACTGACCGCCGGACACCTGGTGCGGATAGCGCTCGCCGATCGTTTCCGGCGCGGGCAACGCGAGCGAGCGGAACAGGCCAATCGCTTTGGCGCACGCCGCCTCTTTGGTCATGAGGTGATGCAGCAGCGCCGGTTCGGTGACCTGATCCATGATCGTGCGCGCCGGATTGAAGCCGGCCGCGGCGCTCTGCGCGACATACGCGACGGTCCGCGCGCGTAACGCGCGGCGGCCTTTCGCGTCGAGAGACAACACGTCGACCTCGCCGATGCGCACCGACCCGCCGCTGATCGCACAGCCGGCTCGCGCATAGCCGAGCAGCGACAGCGCGATGGTGGTCTTGCCCGAGCCGGACTCGCCGATCAGCGCGAGCACTTCGCCCTTCTTCACCGAGAAATCGACACCCTTGACGATCTCCGTCACCGGCCCCGGCGCCGCACCCGCTACGACTCTCAGGCCCCTCACTTCGATCATGTCCCGCTCAGCCATCACGCACCTCCGTGGCTACGGCCGCGACGCCGCAGGTTGTCGATCAGCAGATTCATGCCGATGGTCAGCGTCGCAATCGCGACGGCCGGCATCAGCACGGCGGGCGCGCCTTCCGACAGGCCGCCGATGTTCTCGCGCACGAGCGAACCCCAATCGGCGTTCGGCGGCTGCACGCCAAGGCCGAGGAAAGAGAGCCCGCTCAGCAGCAGCACGATGAACACGAAGCGCAGGCCGAAGTCGGCGAGCATCGGGTGAATCATGTTGGGCAGCACTTCGACCCGTGCGATATAGAAGATGCCTTCGCCGCGCGCTCTCGCCACCTGCACGTATTCGAGGCCCATCAGGTTCACCGCGAGCGAGCGCGAAATCCGGAACGCGCCGGGAATATAGGCCAGCGCGGCGACTGTGGTCAGCATCGGGATCGACGAGCCGAACGCGGCGATCACGACGAGCGCGAGCACCTTGCTCGGAATCGAAATCAGCGCGTCGAACAGACGGCTCAGGATTTCATCGACCCAGCGGCCCGACACCGCCGCGAGCAGGCCGAAGAACGTGCCGATCACGCTCGCGAGCACCGCCGCGGCGAGCGCGAGGCCGACCGTGTAGCGCGCGCCGTAGAGAATCCGGCTGAGCATGTCGCGGCCGAGATAGTCGGTGCCGAGCGGATACGCCGCGCTATAGCGGCCGAAAATTTCCGTCGAGGTCAGCGCGCCGCCTTTGTACGGTGCGACGAGCGGCCCGATGAACGCGACCAGCAGCCAGAACGCTACCATCAGCAGACCGATCAGACCGAGTACCGAGAAGCGGTGGACGAGGCGTTTGAGCACGCCCTGTTTCAGCGCAACCGCTTCCACGGGCGCGGGCTCGACGACCAGTTCGTCGCGGCGCACGTCGTACAGTTCCGTGCCCGCGTGGGGAATGTGGTGGGGATTGGTAGGTTGGCTCATCATCGACGCAGCCTCGGGTTGGATACGATTTGACACAGGTCGGCGATCAGCACGAGCGCCAGATACGCCGCGCAGAACACCATGACGCAGCCCTGCACGAGCGGCATGTCGCGGTTGGTCACGGCGTCCACCATCAGGCTCGCGAGGCCGGGATAGTTGAAGATCGATTCGACGATCACCACGCCGCCGAACAGATACGACAGGCTCAGCGCCACGGCGTTGGCGATCGGGCCGATGGTGTTCGGCAGCACGTGCCGCCACACCACGCGCACCGGCGAGGCGCCCTTGAGCAAGGCCATTTCCACGTACGACGAATTGAGCTGATCGAGCACCGCCGCGCGCGTCATGCGCGCCATCTGCGCGACCAGCACGCAGCACAGCGTCATCACCGGCATTGCATAGATGCGCAGCAGCGCGCCAAACGAATGCACTTCCGACAGATACGACAGCGCCGGCAGCCAGCGCAGTTTGACGGCGAAGATCAGCACGGCGATCGTCGCGATCAGGAATTCCGGCACCGCGACGGTCGACAGTGTGAGCACGTTGAGCGTGCGGTCGAGCAGCGAGCCGCGGAACATCGCCGACGCAATGCCGATCAGGAGCGCCACGGGCACCGCGACCACGGCCGTCAGGCCGGCCAGCGCGAGCGAGTTGGGCAGCCGCGTCGCGATCAGCTGGCTGACCGGCAGATTGTTCGACAGCGAGGTGCCGAAGTTGCCGCTGACCACATGCAGAAGCCACACGCAGTAGCGTTGCAGCGCGGGCTGGTCGAGGCCGAATTGATGCCGCAGGGCGGCAACGGCTTCGGGGGTCGCCGCCTGGCCGAGCGCCTGCTGGGCCGCGTCGCCGGGAAGCAGCCCGGTGACGGCGAACACGACTGCCGACACCAGCAGCAGCGTGAGTAGCGCGAGGCCGAGGCGCGCGGCGATGAGACGTTGCGCATGTGCTTTCATCGAGAGTCGCCTCTTCAGTTGAAGCCGCGCGCCGCTCGAAACGCGGCGCGCGTGTTGCAGGGTGTGACTTTCCAGTTCGTCAGACCGGAAACCCTTCGTAACCGCCCTTCAGATCCGGCTCAGGCCTCGAGCCAGACATTTTCCGCGAACATGAAACCCATCAGGCCGGCGAGCGGAATCGAGCCGAGACCCTTGAGCTTGTCCGTGTACGCGTCGAGCGAACTCTGGAACAGCGGAATGCCGACACCACCCGTTTCATGCACCAGCACCTGCATGTCGCCGTAGATCTTCTTGCGCTTGGCGTCGTCCGGTTCGCCGCGTGCCTGAAGCAGCAGTTGGTCGAACTTCGGGCTTTTCCAGTTCGCTTCGTTCCACGGCGCGTCCGACTTGAAGAACTGCGTGAAGATCACGTCGGCGCTCGGGCGCGCATTCACATTGCCGAAACCCAGCGGATGCTTCATCCAGTGGTTCGACCAGTAGCCGTCGGCCGGCACGCGCGACACTTGCAGATTCAGACCGGCTTGCGGCGCGACCTGCTGCAGGAACATCGCCATTTCAACCGAGCCTTCGGCCGCCGGCGAAGCAAAAATCTGGATCGGCGCGCTGCCGACCTTCGCCTTCTGGAAATGGAACTTCGCCTTGTCCGGATCGAAGGTGCGCTGCGGCAAGCCGGCCAGGTAGTACTTGTTGGTCGGATCGATCGGCTGGTCGTTGCCGATCGTGCCGTAACCCTGGAAAATCGCGCGGCGCATCTGCTCGCGGTCTTGCAAATACATCATGCCACGCCGGAAATCGTCGTTGCCGGTAATGCCGCCTTCGTCGCGCACAACCAGGTCGGTGTACAGGCCGGTTTTCGTCTCCAGCACGGAGAAACCACCCGCGCCCTTGATCTGGGTGGTCGAACGCGGGCTCACCGCGTTGATCAGTTGCACGTCGCCCGAGAGCAGCGCGTTCACGCGCGCCGATTCGTCGCCAATGCCGATCAGTTCGATCTCGTCCAGGTGCGGCATGCCCGGCTTCCAGTACTTCTCGTTTCTCACGCCGACCGTGCGCACGCCCGGCGAAAATTCCTTGACCTTGAACGGACCGGTGCCGATCGCCGTCTTGAAGTCCTTGGTGCCGTCCTTGATGATCTGGAAATGCGAGGTGGCGAGGATCACCGGAAGATCGGCGTTCGGGCCTTCCAGCGTGATCGTCACTTCGTTCGGGCCGGTGGCCTTCACTTCCTTGATCTGATCGGCCAGCGTCTTCGCTTTCGAGGCGGTGGCCGGATCCTTGTGGCGCATGATCGAATACACCACGTCGGCCGGCGCGAGCGCTTTGCCGTCGTGGAACTGCACACCATTGCGCAGCTTGACGACCCACACGGTGGCGTCTTTCGTATCGAGCGAGGTCGCCAGCGACATCTTCGCGCCGAGATGCGCATCGAGTTCGGTCAGACAGTTGTAGAACATGAAGCCGCGGACGTAGTCGGTGCCGAGCGCACCCTTCGCGGGGTCGAGCGTGTCGGCCGCGGAAGCGGATTGCGTCGCCACACGGATCTTGCCGCCCTGCTTCGGCTTGGCCTGCGCGAGCGCCGCGCCGCTGGCGGTCAACAAGCCGGCGCCGGTGACCGACATCATGCCGGCGGCGGCCATTGCGCGCAGCACGCCGCGCCGCGACGCGCCTTTGGCAGTCAATCGCTCCAACTCGCTTCCGAGTCCAAGAGCGCCATGTTGCGAGTTTTCCTTATTCATCGAACTTCTCCGCGAGGTGAGCAACGAGGTTAAGCAGGCGTGGCTGCGTGGTTTTGACTGCCAATCGAACAACAAACGATCAATAAAAAATGTCTTTGATGCGGTAGTACGTCCCCACGAGCGGCAGGAACCAGGGCTTGCCGGTGTGGCCGGGAATCGCGGGCCATTCGGACTCGCGCCACGGATTCTGGTCTTCGTGGCCGTCCATCACATCGGCCATGACCTGGCCCATGTGCGTGGACATCTGCGTGCCGTGGCCGCTGTAGCCCATCGAAAAATAGATGCCGTCGTGCTGGCCGGCATGCGGCAGACGATCGGCGCTCATGTCCACCAGACCGCCCCAGCAATAGTCGATGCGCGCCTGCGCGAGCATCGGGAACATCGCGGCGAGGCCTTCTTGCAGGATGCGACCGCTCTTCGCATCGGACGGCCTCTCGGAAGCCGTGAAACGCGCGCGGCCGCCGAACAGAAGTCGCGAATCCGGCGTCACGCGAAAGTAGTTGTGCATCAAACGCGTGGTGGTGTACGCACGCCGGTTCGGAAACACTTGCGCCAGCAACGCCGGCGCCACAGGCTCCGTCACGACGATGAACGAACCGACCGGCGCGAGACGCCTGCGGTACCAGCCGAACGGACCGTGCCGCGACGGGCCGGTGGCGATCAGCACCTGCTTCGCGCGCACTTCGCCGCGCGCCGAGGTGATACGAAAGCCGCCGCCGTCTTTCGCGATGGCGGTGACCGCCGCGTTCTCGTACAGCTTCGCGCCGCGGCGCACCGCCGCCTCGGCGAGACCCACCGTGAACTTGCCCATGTGCATCTGGCCGCCGTGCCGTTGCAGCAATCCGCCGTAAAAGCTGTCGGATTGAATTTCGCTGCGGATACGGCTACGGTCGATCAGTTCAATATCCGTATCCACTTCGCGGCGAATGGCTTCGGCCGTCTTTTCCAGATGCGCGAGATGATGCGGCTTGGACGCCAGCTTCAGCTTGCCGGTCGCGATGTAATTGCAGTCGATGTTTTCCTCGCGGATCAGACGCTCGACCGTGTCGACCGCGTCCGAAAACGCGCGGTAGCAGGCGCTCGCGCGCTCCACACCGAGTTGCGCGACCAGCGCGACGAAGTCCTGCGCGACTCCGGTATTGACCTGGCCGCCGTTGCGCCCGGACGCGCCGCCGCCAATGCGACCCGCGTCGAGCACGGTCACCGTGGCGCCGCGCTTGCCCAACGCCTGCGCCGCCGACAGTCCGGTGAAGCCGCCGCCGATCACGACCACATCGGTCTGGCCGTCGACCGGACCCTCGCACGCCGATAGCAGTGGCGGCGCGGTGTCGAGCCAATAGGAATCGAGCTTCATCCGTGAGGTCCTTGAGATGGGCAATGAGCGAGGCGGTGGGCAGTGTCTGGCGGGCGCAAATGCAACCGGCGCTTACAGGCCGAGTTCCGAAGCCAGATGCGGAATGTCGTTGACCTCGTAGTACTGGTAGTACGGCGTCGACGGTTCGTGGCCGCGGTTGACGAAGACCTTGTGCTTGATGCCCAGGTCGTGCGCGGTCATCAGGTCGTAGCGCAGGCTCGACGACACGTGCAGCACGTCTTCCGGATTGCAGTTGAGCTGGTCGAACATGTATTCGAAACCTTGCATGCGCGGCTTGTACGACTGCGCCTGCTCTGCCGTGAAGACCTTGTAGAACGGCGCGCCGAGCTTGTCGACGTTGCTCTGGATCTGGTTGTTCGAAGCGTTCGAGAGAATCACCAGCTTGTACTTCTTCGCCAGACGGGCGACGCCTTCCGGCACGTCCGGATGCGGACCCCAGGTCGGCACGGCGTCATAGATGCTTTGCGCGCCCGCTTCGTTGAATTCGACGTTCATGCGCTTGCACGCGCGGCGCAGCGCGTTGACCACCACGTCGCGATAGGGTTTCCATGCGCCGAGCACTTCGTCGCGACGGTAGCCCGAGTAAAACGCGACGAGCTTTTCCAGGTCTTCGCCGTTCAGCAAATGACCGTACTGCTCGCGCGTCATGTCGGCCATATGGAATTTGGTCAGCGTGCCGTAGCAGTCGAAGGTGATGTATTTCGGTTCGAATTCGATCATGGTGCAGTCCTATCGTGATGGTGAACTCGTGGTCGGAGTTCATTGGCGAAAACAGCAACTATCTTGCAGGGGATCTGAGCAAGTGCTTCGCACCCGCTCAGATCGACAAAAGCTAATTCCTGTAAAAGATTTAATCAGCGCAAAAACATAGATGTTCCTGATTAGGGCGCTGCCGGTGACACAAACCATGCGTTTTCGGGCCGCTGACAGCACAGAATGCGGCGATCAGGCTAAACCCTTTCCCCTACTGGGTTTGCGACCGGCGCGCGAAGCGGCCGGCGGGTGCTCAAAGGCGTCTTCAGGCCCGCAGGTCGATCAGTACGCTTTTGAAACGCAGGTTCGCCTCGTAGGCCTGGCGGCCCAGGTCCTTGCCGATGCCGGAGCGCTTGTAGCCACCCGTGGGAATCATGAAGTCCGAGGTGCGGCCATAGCGGTTCACCCACACCGTGCCTGCTTCGAGCCCGCGCACGAAACGCAGCGCCCGGCCGAGGTCGGCGGTATGCACGCCGGCCGCGAGGCCGTACTCCGGATGCTGCGCGAGCGCGAGCGCTTCTTCTTCGGTATCGAAGGTTTGCAGCGTCAGCACCGGCCCGAAGACTTCTTCGCGCACCGCTTCGGAGTGCGCCGTGACGTCTGTGAGCAAGGTCGGGGCGTAGAACGCGCCATCAGCGCCGCCGTCGGCTCTCACGCCGCCGTAGCGCAGCGTCGCACCGGCTTCCAGCGTGCGTCCGACAATGCCTTCTATGCGCGCCGCCTGCGGCGCCGAAATGATCGGCGAGAGCGTCGTGCCCGCGGCCCATGTCGCGCCGGGCTTCAACTCGGCGAAGATCTTGCCGATGCGTTCGGCAAGCGGCTCAGCGAGGCTGCGCTCGACCAGCAGGCGCGAGCCCGCCACGCACACTTGCCCCGCGTTGCCCGTGATCGCGCCGGCAATACGGCGCGCCACATCGTCCAGACGCGGGGCGTCGGCGAATACGATTTGCGGGCTTTTGCCGCCCAGTTCGAGCGTGACCGGCTTGGTGCCGCTGGTAGCGCACGCGGCCATGATCGACGCGCCGGTCCGCGTGGAACCCGTGAAAGTGACCTTGCTGATCTTCGGATGGCGCACCAGTTCGTCGCCGGTCACCCGGCCATCGCCCTGGATCACGTTGAAAATGCCGGCCGGCACGCCCGCCTGCACCGCCAGTTCTGCGAGCCGCAAGACCGAGAACGGCGTCATCTCCGAGGGCTTGAGCACCACCGCATTGCCGGCCGCCAGCGCCGGCGCGATCTTCCACGACGCCATGACCAGCGGGAAATTCCATGGCGCGATCGCGCCGATCACGCCGTAGGGTTCGGCGATCGTCATGCCGAGATGATCGTGATCGGTAGCCGCCACGTCGCCGCCCAGCTTGTCGGCGAACTCGGCGTAAAAGCGGATGCCCTCGGCGGTGAACGGCACGTCCCAGCCGATCGCCTGCGCAATCGGGCGCGTCGAGCCGAGCGCTTCCAGCCGGCCGAGCGTCGGCGCGTCGGCTTCCACCAGCTCGGCGAAACGGCGCAGGATCTTCGCGCGTTCGCGCGGCGCCATGCGCGCCCAGCCACTGTGTTTGAAAGCCTGCCATGCGTTCTCGACGGCGCGGTCCACCATCGCGGCGTCGGCCAGCGGCACCGAGGCATACACCACGCCGTCCGATGGACGCGCCACCTCGATGCGATGCTCGCCCGCCTCGACATATTCACCGCCGATGTAGTGTCCGCTGCGAATCGCGACGTCGTCTGGATTGAAGCTGTCCATGAGAGAGGTGTCCTGTGTGACTGGCTGGTGGTCTCGCGCAGCGCGGTCCCGAGACCGCCGCCGCCATGACAAAATCGTAGAGCCGGCGGCGTGGCATATGTCGCCGACAAAAATCGCCGCGCAGCAGAACTCACCTGTAATGCGTGCCCGGACCTGGCGTTTTGCATCGAATTGCGCTGCGGTCCTTTCCGGGGGCCGCGATAAAAAGATCGTCCTAGTCACACCGCGCACCGGATGACACAGTGACGGCGTAAGCCTTCAGTCAATCAGGGAGCTCGGCGTGTCCGATTCGATTACCTATAGACGCTTCACCCTCGAGGACATCGCCGCTGCGCACGCGTTGACCGTCGAAGTCAAATGGCCGCATCGCGCGGACGACTGGCGATTCGTGGCGCAACTGGGCGTGGGCTTCGTCGCGGAAGACCCGAGCGGTGTGATCGGCACCGCCCTGTGCTGGAAATACGGCGCCGAGCATGGTTCGCTCGGCATGGTGATCGTGTCGCCGGCGCACCAGGGGCGCGGCATCGGCAGAAAGCTGATGGATCTGGTGCTGGAAGAACTGGGCGGGCGCGTCACCTTCCTGCACGCCACCCCCGCGGGCCAGCCACTGTATGAAAAGCTCGGCTTTCGCGCGACCGGCACGCTCGATCAGCATCAGGGCGCGGCGTTCCAGCCGCCGCTCGTGTCCTTGCCGCCTGGCGAACGGTTGCGTCCGCTCGGTTCGAGCGATACCGCGCGGCTGGTCGAACTGGCGTCGCGGGCCAGCGGCCTGGACCGCGGCGAAGTGTTGCCCGCACTGCTGGGCGCCGCCGACGGCATCGCGCTCGACCGCGACGGCGAACTGATCGGCTTCGCACTGTTTCGCCGCTTCGGGCGCGGCTTTGCGATCGGTCCGGTGGTCGCGCCCGCCTCGGAGGAATCGAGCCGTGCGAAGGCGCTCATCAGCCACTGGCTGGCGCTGAACGAAGGCGTGTTCGTGCGTATCGACACGCCGGGCGAAAGCGGTCTGACCGAATGGCTGGAACAGCTGGGGCTGCCGCGCGTGGACACGGTCGTCAAAATGATCCGCCCCGCCACGCCGGGCCAGCCCGCGAGCGGCGGACAGGATGCGCATTACCTGCAATACGGCATCATCAACCAGGCAATCTGCTGACCAACATGGCCTTCCTCTATAAAGCCGACCCGGCGCGCGGCGCCCAGTGGGCGAAACTCTTCGCGCAGAAAGCGCCGGACTTGCCGTTTCATATCTGGCCCGAACTCGGCGATCCGGCCGCGATCCGCTATCTCGCCGCCTGGCAGCCGCCTGAAGACCCGACGCGCACCTTCCCTAATCTGGAAGTCGTGTTCTCGGTCGGCGCGGGTATCGATCAGTTCGATCTGTCCGGCGTGCCGGAGCATGTACCCGTGGTGCGCATGATCGAGCCGGGCATCGTGGAAGGCATGGTCGAATATGTCACACAGGCTGTGCTGACCATTCATCGCGATCTGTTCGACTACAACCTTCAGCAACAGCAGCAGGTCTGGCGCGAGTTGCCGCTCAAGCCCGCCAGCCAGCGCCGCGTCGGTGTGCTCGGGCTCGGCGTGCTCGGCACGGCCGTGCTGGAACGGCTGCGTCTGTTCGGTTTCGACTGTGCGGGATGGAGCCGTTCGGCTCGCGAGATCGAGGGCGTCGACTGTTATGCCGGTGAAGGCGCACTGGATGCGTTTCTCGCTCGCACCGACATCCTCATCTGCCTGCTGCCGCTCACGCCCGCCACGCGCGGGCTGCTCAATGCGGAATTGTTCGCGAAGCTGCCGCGCGGAGCCTCGCTGATTCAAACGGGGCGTGGTCCGCATCTGAATCAGCAGGATTTGCTCGCGGCGCTCGAGAGCGGTCAGTTGCACAACGCCATTCTCGACGTCACCGATCCCGAGCCGCTGCCCGCCAGTCATGTGTTGTGGACGCATCCACGCGTGCGTATCACGCCGCATATCGCGAGTGCGACGCGGCCCGACACCGCCGTCGACGTAGTGCTGGAGAACCTGCGCCGCCATCGCGCGGGCTTGCCTATGGTTGGCCAGATCGACCGCGCGCAAGGCTATTGAGGGCAGAACCGGACGAAACGCCCGCGCGACACGGCTTTTCAGCGTTCGCAGCATAAAATGCTGAGGTCACGCATCAAAACGCGTCGTGCGCGCTTTTCAGGCAATTGTTTAGGTGAGCAGGCGATCGCCGCTGATCAGTAGTATGGGACGGTCAACAGCCCCTTCCCGCGACGAGAAACCATCATGCCGATTCAATCGCTCATCGAAGCCGACCGCAAGCATCTGATTCACCCGGTCATCAACTACCGCGCGCACGAAGCACGCGGCGTCACCGTCCTCGAGTCCGCCAGCGGCGCGTTTCTACGCGACGCGGCCGGCAACGAACTGCTCGACGCGTTTTCCGGACTCTGGTGCGTGAACGTCGGCTACGGCCAACAAAGCATTGTCGACGCCGCTACCGCGCAGATGCAAAAACTGCCCTACGCAACCGGCTATTTCCATTTCGGCTCGGAGCCGGCCATCGAACTCGCGCAAAAGCTGGTCGAGGTGTCGCCCGCTTCGCTGCAGCACGTCTACTTCACGCTCGGCGGTTCGGACGCGGTGGATTCGGCACTGCGCTTCATCACGCATTACTTCAACGCCACGGGGCGCGCGTCGAAGAAACACATCATCGCGCTGCAACGCGGCTACCACGGCTCGTCGACGACCGGCGCCGGCCTCACCGCCCTGCCCGCGTTCCACCGCAACTTCGATCTGCCGCTGCCGAACCAGCATCATCTGCCGTCGCCGTACGCGTACCGCAGCGATTTTGCCGACGACGCCGCGCTGATCGCCGCCTCGGTCGCCGCGCTCGAAGCGAAGGTGGCCGAACTCGGCGCCGACAACGTCGCCGCATTCTTCTGCGAGCCGATTCAGGGCTCGGGCGGCGTGATCGTGCCGCCGGTCGGCTGGCTCACGGCCATGCGTGAAAGCTGCCGTAAGCTGGGCATCCTGTTCGTCGCCGATGAAGTCATCACCGGCTTCGGCCGCACCGGTCCGCTGTTCGCCTGCCAGGGCGAAAACGTCGAGCCGGATCTGATGACGGTGGCCAAAGGCCTAACCGCGGGCTATGCGCCGATGGGCGCCGTGCTGATGTCGGACGAAATCTATCAGGGCATCGCCAACGGCGACGCCGAGGCGGTGGTCGGCCATGGCCATACGTATTCGGCGCATCCGGTGAGCGCGGCGATCGGCCTGGAAGTGCTGCGCCTCTATCACGAAGGCGGGCTGCTGGCGAACGGCGTGGCGCGCGCACCGCGCTTCGCGCGCGGCCTCGACGCGCTGCTCGCGCATCCGCTGGTGGGCGACTCGCGCCACCGTGGCCTGCTCGGCGCGCTCGAACTCGTCGCCGACAAGGACAGCAAGGCGGGCTTCGACCCGGCGCTCAAACTGTCTGAGCGGATCGCCGCCGCCGCGTATGAAAACCGCCTGATTTTCCGGGCCTTCGGCGACAACATTCTCGGCTTCGCACCGGCGCTCTCGTACACCGAGGCCGAGTTCGATCTGATGTTCGAACGACTTGAAAAGACCCTCGACGACGTTCTCGCCCAAGCCGATGTGCGCGCCGCGTTGAAGGTCAAAACCCATGCCAACGCATGCTAGAGTAGAGGGCCATCCCAGCCCCACACCGATCGCCGGAGCGATAACGTTACGATGAGCAGCGACTGCAAGCTAGACCGGATTGACCTGCGCATACTTTCCCAGTTGCAGAAGAAAGGCCGCATAACCAACGTCGAGCTTGCCGACGCGGTCGGCCTTTCGCCCAGTCCTTGCCTGATCCGGGTCAAGCGTCTGGAGAAAGCCGGCTACATCATCGGCTACGGTGCGCAGATCCAGCTCGAAAAGCTCGGCGACGTGCAGATCGTGTTTACCGAAGTCACGCTCGCCGATCACCGGCGGGAAGACTTCATCAAGTTCGTGAATGCGATCCGCGACGTCGACGAGATCGTCGAGTGTCATCTGGCGAGCGGCGGCTACGACTACCTGCTGAAGTTCGTCACGCGCAGCGTGAGCCATTACCAGAGCATCGTGGAAGGGCTGCTGGAACGCGACATCGGGATCGAGAAGTACTTCAGCTACGTGATCATCAAGTCGCCGTTCGTGAAGAGCCACTACCCGCTCGAAACGCTGTTCTCGCAGAATCATCACTAGGCATTGCCTTGTTCCTGATTCGCCGGATCTTGCCGTCGTTCAGCGCTCAACGTTCGGCAAGTCCGGCTGAGTTCACGCCGGCCGCCCCGTCGGCCGGCGGACTCCACTGCGCGAATTCCTCACTCAGAAAGTCGACGCAGACCCGCACCTTCGCCGACTGCGCGAGCCGTGCCGGATACACCGCCCACAGATTCGCCGGTTGCGTGACCTCGGGCAGCACCTGCTGCAACTGACCGCTTTCGAGCAGCGGCCGCACGTCCCACATGGAACGCAGCACGATGCCGCGCCCGGCCAGCGCCCACTCCACCGCCACTTCACCGTGATTGGTCGACAACGGTCCCGTGACCTTGATCGAGACCGTCTCGCCGCGCACCGTCAAACGCCAGAGCCCGAACGGATGGTCGCGCTCCTTGATCGCGAGACACGCATGCGAGGACAACTCGGCAAGCTGGCGCGGCGCGCCATGCCGCGCAAGGTAGCCGGGCGACGCACATAGCACGCGATGATTCGACGCGAGCCGCCGCGCGATCAGATGCGGCGCGATCTCGTCGCCAATGCGCACATCCAGATCGAAGCCTTCGCCGCCTACATCGACGAGACGGTCGAACAGATCGAGCCGCACGCTCAACTGCGGATAGCGCTCGGAAAAGCGCGCGAGCGCGGGCGCGACGAAACGGCGGCCAAAGCCGAAGCTGCTGGAAATGCGCAGCTTGCCGCCGGGTACGCGGCGCGTGGTGGAGACGTCTTCCACCAATTGATCGACGTCGTCGAGAATCTTTTCGGCCCACGTGTAGACGCGCTCGCCCGCCTCGGTGATCGCCACCCGGCGCGTGGAACGGTGCAATAAACGCGTACCGAGCGTAGTCTCGAGCACGTTGATGCGTTTGCTGACGTACGCCGCGGACACCGACAGGGCCTCCGCCGCCGCGCTGAAACTGGACTTGCGCGCCACTTCGCAAAACACGCGCAAGTCGCCGAGATCGGGTGATGGGACGGCGCTCATAGGTCGATGGGTGGCAACGGAGTTTGTACACGAATCGTGCACAGTGGCTTAACTAAAGCGACCATTTTAGTCTCAAACAGCAGGAATAAAATAGCCGTTACCGAATCATCCAGCTGCCCCAAACAGCCCCAAACAGCCCCAAACAATCCCATGCGGAGGAGCGCAACATGTCGAAGAAATATCGGATCGCAGTCATTCCCGGCGACGGCATCGGCGTCGAAGTCATGCCGGAAGCCATTCGCGTGCTGGAGGCGGTGAAAACGCGCTTCGGCATCGAGCTGGAGTATCAGCACATTGAATGGGCGAGCTGCGAGTACTACGCGAAGCACGGCAAGATGATGCCGGACGACTGGAAAGCGCAACTGCAATCGGCGGACGCGATTCTGTTCGGCGCGGTCGGCTGGCCCGACACGGTGCCCGACCATATTTCCCTGTGGGGCTCGCTCTTGAAGTTCCGCCGCGAATTCGACCAGTACATCAACCTGCGCCCCGCGCGCCTCTTTGCCGGCGTGCCTTCGCCGCTCGCGGGCCGCAAGGCGGGCGACATCGATTTCTGGATCGTGCGCGAGAACACCGAGGGCGAATATTCGTCGGTGGGCGGCGTGATGTTCGAAGGCACGGAGCGCGAATTCGTGCT
Source organism: Paraburkholderia sp. RL17-380-BIE-A (assembly GCF_046028085.1). NCBI lineage: Bacteria > Pseudomonadati > Pseudomonadota > Betaproteobacteria > Burkholderiales > Burkholderiaceae > Paraburkholderia > Paraburkholderia sp. RL17-380-BIE-A. Next base: position 97,282 of record NZ_JARESQ010000012.1, on the reverse strand, counting down.
GCAAGAGTCCGTTTTCACGCGGCACGGCAGCGAACGCGTGCTGAAGTTCGCGTTCGATCTCGCGCAACGGCGCAAACGCAAGAAGATCACGGTGGCCACCAAAAGCAACGGCATCGCGATCAGCATGCCGTGGTGGGACAAAGTCGCGGCCGGCATTGCCGCGCAGTATCCGGACGTGACGTGGGACAAGCAGCATATCGACATTCTCTGCGCGCGCTTCGTGCTAAACCCGGATCGCTTCGACGTGGTGGTCGCCACCAATCTGTTCGGCGACATTCTGTCCGATCTCGGCCCCGCCTGCACCGGCACGATCGGTCTCGCGCCGTCGGGCAATCTGAATCCGGACCGCAAGTTTCCGTCGCTGTTCGAACCGGTGCACGGCTCGGCGCCGGACATCGCGGGCAAGAACATCGCCAATCCGATCGCGATGATCTGGTCGGCCGCGATGATGCTCGACTTCCTCGGCAACCACGCCGGCAAGGAGCGCGAGGCGCACGACGCGATTCTCGCCGCAATCGAGGCGACGCTGGTTGAAGGTCCGCATACCGGCGACCTCGGCGGCAAGGCGAACACCACCGAGGTCGGCCGGGCGATCGCGGCAAAGCTCGCCTGAGCTCGCCGGTCAACCCGCACACTCTCTGCAAGGACACACTCGCATGAGCACGGAAGCCTACCCTATCGAAGTCGAATTCCCCGATATTTCGGGCCACGAACAATCGGCATCCGGTATCGCCTATGTCCACACGTTCGACTCGGGTGCACCGGGTCCGCACGTGATGATCAACGCGCTCACACACGGCAACGAAGTGTGCGGCGCGATCGTCGTGGACGAATTATTGCGGTGCGCGCTGCGGCCACGCCGTGGACGCCTCACACTGGCGTTCGCGAACGTCGACGCGTATCAGAGTTTTGATTCCGCGCAGCCGGACGCGGCCCGCTTCGTCGATCAGGATTTCAACCGCGTATGGACTGCCGCGGTGCTCGACGATGCTTCGCGCACGTCCAGCGAACTGGAGCGTGCGCGCGCGATGCGGCCCGTGATCGACAGCGTCGATCTTCTGCTCGATCTGCACTCCATGCACGAGAAGAGCAAGCCGCTGATCGTGGCGGGACCGCTGCAAAAAGGCATTGACCTCGCCGTGCGACTCGGCACGCCCGCCACCGTGATCTGCGACGAAGGCCATCCGGAAGGCCGCCGCATGCGCGATTACGAAGGCTTCGGCGACCCCGCCAGCCCAAAGAACGCGCTGCTGATCGAATGCGGACAGCATTGGGAACGCAATGCGGTTGCGGTCGCGCGCGACACCACCGCGCGCTTTCTGCTGCTGGCCGGCGTGGTCGATGAAGCGGATCTGCCGGCCGGCTGGCTTGCGCCATTGCCGGGCGTGCAGCATATCGTCCGCGTGACGCAGCCGGTGGTGGCCACCAGCATGGATTTCCGTTTCGCGGCGGCGTATACGGGTCTCGAGATCTTTCCCGAGGCCGGTGCCGTGATCGGCTGGTCGAACGGCGAGGCCATCACCACGCCCTACGACGACTGCATGCTCGTCATGCCATCGCTGCGGCAACTGCGGCCGGGCGTGACCGTGGTGCGGCTGGGCAAGATCGAGCAGACCGTGACAAACACCCCAACCCATGGCCAATGAAACGGCCCATCCACACTCAAAGGCAACGTAGCGATGAAGGTACAGCAGCTCAAGCAAAGCGTGAATCTGCAGAATCTGGAGGACTGGGGCACGGCCGGGCTGCCCGGCACGACGCCGATCCAGGTGTCGGGCGTGCAACGCGTCATCAAGGGCAGCGAGGCCATCGACACCGGCATTTTCGAATGCACCGCCGGCACTTATCGCCGCTCGGTCAAGCAGGCCGAAGTGATGCACTTCATTGCCGGACGGGGACGCTTCACGCCCGATAACGAGGAAACCATCCACTTCGAGAGTGGCGACACGCTCTTCTTCGAAGCCAACACCGAAGGGCTGTGGGAAGTCGAGGAAACCATGCGCAAGGTTTACGTCATCTTCTGACCACCGTTTCACGCTGTTCACCGAGCGCCGCGCTGCACCATGCCGGCCCTGCGAGGGCCGCGCGCCCCATTCTGCCAACACCCCGTCTCACCCCGGCGCGCCAAAGCGCGCCGCGGCCTGCCTCGTTCTTCGCGCTGTCCAGCGTCTTTTCCCAGTCGATGTGCATCTGCAACAGAGTGGGGTAATCCCGCGTTGACCCCTCGTCGCCATCTTACTTACAGTTCAGCCTTGTTCGCACAAAGAATCGCTGTTCTACATACGAACAGAACGGCGGAGAAAAATCAAACGACGGCCGGGTCGCCAACCACGCTCAAGTCAGTCGAAGCAGGTCGAATTGGAGAATACCTTTATGAATCGCAATATCACTATGACCCGGATCGCATGCGCGATCGCCGCTCTCGCCAGCGCACCGGTTTTCGCGCAAAGCAGCGTCACGCTGTACGGTATCGTCGATGCCGGTATCGGCTATCAAAGCAGCGCAAGCTCGCTTGGCTCGAACGCCGGCGGCAAGTCCAAAGTGAACATGATCAACGGCGTATGGGCCGGCAGCCGCTTCGGTTTGAAGGGCGGCGAAGATCTCGGCGGCGGCACCAAGGCCATCTTCCAGTTGGAATCCGGCTTCAACTCGAGCACCGGCGCCCAGCAATACACGAATGCGATGTTCGGCCGCCAGGCATGGGTCGGCGTGACGAACCCGACCTACGGTACGCTGCAGGCCGGCCGCCAGTACACGGCTTACTACTCGCTGCTGTCGCCGTATAGCCCGACCACGTGGCTCACCGGCTACTACGGCGCGCACCCGGGCGACGTCGACGCGCTCGACACGATTTACCGCGCGAACAACTCGCTCGTCTATACGTCGCCGAAACTGTACGGCTTCACGTTCAGCGGTTCGTACGCCCTCGGCGGCGTGCCGGGCAGCCTGAACCGCGGCTCGACCTGGAGCGGCGCGGTGCAGTACATCAACGGCCCGGTTGGCGTCGCGGTGGGCTTCATGCGCATCAACAACTCGACGCTGGGCGGCGGTGCCTACGGCGCGGATTCCACCGTGTCGAACAACGGCGCGCAGCCGGGCGTATCGGCCGTGACCAACGGCTATCAAACAGCACAGGCGCAGCAGCGTTTTGCCGTGACCGGCGGCTATAACTTCGGCAATGGCTGGGACGTGTCCGCGGCTTACTCGAATGTGCAGTACATTCCGGGTATCAACTCGAGCTTCCGCGACACGGCGATCTTCAATACGGGCGGTGTCGTGCTGCACTGGAAGCCAACTGTTTCGTGGGACTTCGCGACCGGCTACAGCTACACTCGCGCTACCAAGGCGAACGGCATCACGAGTTCGGCGCAGTACCAGCAGGTCAACCTGTCCGAGTACTATTCGTTGTCGAAGCGCACTGGCCTTTATGCATTGCAGGCGTTCCAGCGCACCAATGGCAATACGCTGGGCACGGCCGGCTCGGGTCACATCATCAGCGCGACGGCAACCATCGGCGACGGCTTCCAGAGCGCGCCGTCGTCGTCGCGTAGCCAGTTCGCCGCAGGCGTGGGCATCGTGCACCGCTTCTAAAATGGGCGCACGGTCGTAAAAAAGAGGAAGGCTCGTTACGGCGGGCCTTTCCGTATTCCGCAGTCAGGAGACACATCATGAGCCGCAGCAACGCTGTGAACGTTCAGACCTTCCTCAACGAACATCCCTTTTCGCCGTTCCAGTGGCTCGTCTTCTTCATGTGCTTCATCATCGTCCTGCTGGACGGTTTTGACACGGCCGCGATCGGCTTCATTGCGCCTTCCCTGATCGCCGAATGGGGCATCACCAAGCCGGCGCTTGCGCCGGTGCTGAGTGCCGCGCTATTCGGCCTCGCCTGCGGCGCACTCGGCTCGGGACCGCTGTCCGACCGGCTCGGGCGACGCTCCATGCTGCTCGGCTCGGTGCTGCTGTTCGGCGTGGCGTGTCTCGCCTCGGCCTTCTCGAACAGCATCGGACAATTGACGACGCTGCGCTTCATCACCGGCGTGGGTCTGGGCGCGGCCATGCCGAACGCCGTCACGATGATGGGCGAATACTGCCCGGATCGCCGCCGCGCGACCGTGATCAATCTGATGTTCTGCGGCTTTCCGCTCGGCGCCGCGTTCGGCGGATTTCTCGCGGCGTGGATGATTCCGCATTTCGGCTGGCGCAGCGTGTTGCTGCTCGGCGGCATCACCCCGCTCCTGCTGCTGATCCTGCTGGCGCTCAAGATGCCGGAGTCGGTGCGCTACATGGTGGCCAATAGCCAGCCGGTCGAACGGATTCGCGCGGCGCTCTCGCGTATTTCCAGCGAAGCGGCGCAAGCGGGCACCTTCATCATGACCGAAACCGCGCCGCAAACCGGCGGCAAGGGCGTGGCGGTGGTGCTGTCGCGCTCGTACATCATCGGCTCGGTGATGCTGTGGATCACCTATTTCATGGGCCTCGTCATCTTCTACGCGTCGATCAACTGGATGCCGATTCTGCTGAAGGACGCCGGCCTCACGCCGCAACGCGCGACGCTGATTTCCGCGCTGTTCCCGCTCGGCGGCGTGGGCGCCGTGCTGTGCGGCGTGCTGATGGACCGCTTCAACGCGAACCGGATCATCGCGGCCTGCTATGCATTGACGGCCGTGAGCGTGTATTTCATCGGCCAGGCGGTGGGCAACGTGGGCGCGCTGGTGTTCGTCGTGTTCGTGGCCGGCGTGCTGATGAATACCGCGCAGTCGTCGATGCCGGCGCTCGCCGCCGCGTTCTACCCGACCGAAGGCCGTGGCACGGGCGTGGCGTGGATGCTCGGCATTGGGCGCTTCGGCGGCATTGCAGGCTCGTTTCTCGTGGCCGAACTGACGCGCCGCCACTTCACGTTCGCGGGCATCTTCGCCATGGTCGCGGTGGCAGGTCTGATTTCGTGCGTGGCGTTGCTGATCAAACAGGCGGCACGGCCGCATGTGTCGAACGTGAGCGCCTCGAAGACGGAGTCGTTCGGGCATTGAGCGTACGAGGCGTGCGCATGCTGCGGATGCCATCCGGCAAGGGATGCGCCGCATGACCCGATGGCTGTTTGAAGCCGCCCTGCGAGGCGGCTTTTTCTATCGCGGCGTCGCGTGAAAAAACGCGGCGCGCCACTTCCCGATAAACTACGTGCCTGTTGGCAAGTTCGGTTGCCGCGTTGGCGCATGCCATCGCGCTGGCAACGTTGCTCATCTCACCACAGGGTTCAAGGAATGAAACGCGTAGTCGTTGCCGCGCTGCTCGCGGCGTGCCTCGCGCAACCGGCCGCTCAGGCCGTCGCGCAAACCGTCAGCGATCAGTGCTTTGCGATCGGCGATATCGCCGGCCAGGTCGCGTCGTGGCGCGCGCATAAAAAGACCAAGGCGCAAGCGCTCGACCAGGCGGCCAAATACTACAAGGACGCGGCTGACCGGCAAGCGGTCAGCACCATCATCGAGAAGATCTACAGCCCGGACGCGCCGCGCATGACGCCGGACCAGGCCAGCATGGCGTTTACGTCGGACTGCGCGAACCGTCAGGCGCAGGCGCCCGCGAAGTAGCGCCCGCGCGCTCAACTAGCCACTAACGTTTGCGAAAGGCATCGAGCGACGTCAGCGCGTTGCCGTGGAAATCGAACAGCGTGTTGTTGTCCCACTGATCGCCGGCGCCGAGCTTCCATCCGACATTCGGCGTCGGAATCCATTCCGGCTCCCACCAGAACACGCCTTTGCCGTGGCCATCCGGTATCGCCTCGACAATGTCCGTCAACGCGCCGAGAAACTGCGCCTGGCCCGCCGGCGTCTGCGGATAGCTCGCCGTCCCGACGTTGGTCATCGCGTTCGGTTCGGAATCGCCGTCGCTGGTGGTCCATGGATAGGCCGTCTCGACCACCATCACGTCCTTGTCGTAGCGCGTTGCGAGATCGTTCGCGTTGTTCTGCAGATCGCTCAGCGAGCCTTGCCACTGCGGGTAGTAGGACAGGCCGATCACATCGAACGTAACGCCGCGCTGGGTCGCGCTGTCGAACCACCAGCGGCTCGTCGCGTTGTTACCGCCGCTGTCGATATGCAACATGACCTTGATGCGATCGTCGACGGATTTGACCGCGTCGTGCCCCGCTTTCAGCAATTGGGCGAGGTTGTCCCACTGATCGTACTTGCCGAGCGGCCACAGCATGCCGCCGGTGATCTCGTTGCCCACTTGCACCCACTCCGGGTGCACGCCGTCGCGCTTGAGCATCTTCAGCACATTCGACGTGTACTCCGACAGCAACGCGCAGGTCTGCGCGATATCCTTGCCGGCCCACGCGTGCGGCGGATACTGCTTGCCTGGATCGGCCCACCAGTCGCTGTAGTGGAAATCGATCAGCACGCGCATGCCGAGCGCGGCCGCGCGGCGCGCAAGCAGGCGCACATGGTCCGCATTGTTGTACCCGGCGGCGGGACTCTGATCGGCCGGAAAGAAGTTCGGGTTGCCCGGATCGTTCCAGACCTTGATACGAATCGAATCGACGCCATGCCTTCTCAGCAGCAACAGACAGTCGTGCGGCACGCCGTGCTCATAGAACTTCGCGCCATTCGCCTCCAGTTCGAGCAGCGTCGATACGTCGGCGCCTTTCGCAAAGCGACTGCCACGCCCCGCAGCCTGCAACTCCGCCGCGAGCGCCGGCGCGCCGAGCGTTGCGCCGACACCGGCTGCGGCAGCCGTCGACGCGAGCCAGCCGAGCATTTCTCTTCTGTTCATCTGTCATCCTCCATCTATTGATGGGCGGCTCTTCCGAAGGCCGCCTGGTCCCAGGTTGAAGCGCTTGAGTGTCACCCTCCAACTACACACACTGTTGGATCCGATTCCGTCGAACAGCCAATCAGATCATTCGCTCTTCCATGCGCACACGTCGCCCGTTTCCAGCAGCGCACTGCCGAGCACGAACGTCGCAGCAACCGGCGCCGGCGCATGCACAGGCTGCGCACCGAAGTTGAACGCGAAGGTCAGATCGCCGCGCCGCCGGATGCGCAAGCCTTCCGCCAGCCGTTGCGTTTCGATGCCGGCATCGCGCGCGGCCTGCTCCAATATCGTGCGATGCAACGCATGCGACAACCAGCCGGCCACGTAGCGAACCTTGCCGTGCGAGAGCACTGCGGGCCACGTGTCGTCGAATTGCGCATCGACCTGCGTATCGAGGTTGGCCCGCACGTGCTCGCGCCAATGCATCGCCACACCGTGCGTGCCGCCAATCGACACCGCCGGTGCCAGCGTGGGCCGCAGCGTCTCGACTTCGAGCACCTGCATCGGCAGAACGCGTTGCAACGCGCCGGGCGGCAGCGTGGAGGGGATCGCGAAGCTGTCGGTTTTCGAGCCGCTGCGCGGGCCGAACACCCATTGCGCTTCGCTTCGCTCGATCTGATGCACGAGCGCCTCGTCGACCACGGCGATGCTCGGCACGACCACCATCGCATAAGCCGACAGATCCGCGCGGCTCGACACGATATCCACGTCGAGCCCGAGTTCGCGCAACGACTCGTAGTAGTCGAACGCCAGCGTCTGATAGTCGAAGGTCTTGCCATGACGCTGAATCTCGAACATCCATTGCGTCTCGTAGTCGAATACGACTGCAACAGCCGCACGCGCCGGTGCATCGAGTTCGGACAGTGCGGCGCTCGCGGCGATTTCCCGCGCCGCCTGCTGCACCTCGAGGCCACCCGGCGACAGTTCGTTGTTCGGCAGATTGAGCCCGGAATGCATCTGCTCCTGCGCATACGGACACTGACGCCAGCGGAAATACGACACCAGTTCCGCGCCGTGCGCGAACGCCTCGTAAGCCCACAGCCTGACCATGCCTTTCGCCGGCACCGGGTTCCACGGCGCCCAGTTGACCGGACCGGCCTGCTGCTCCATCACCCAGAAACGCCCGCTGCCGATTGCCCGATAGCGATCGTGGTCGAACGCGGACACGTCAGGGTGCGCGGAGCGTGCATAGAGCGCTTTCTGTTCGTCGGGCAGCGAGATCGATTCCGTGCGCGCGATCGGGTAGCTGTCCCATGCGGCGACATCGATCGCATTGTCTTTGGCGAAACGATAGTGATCGAAGGTCGTGAAAAATCCCATGAAGTTGTGCAGCAGATCCGCAGCCGGCGCATGCTCGCGCAACACGTCGATCTGCTCGCGATGAAAACCCGCCACCTCGTCCGACATGAAGCGGCGGAAGTCGAGCAGATGAATCGGATTGGCGTCGGTGGGCGTAAGGTTCGGCAAGCCGATCGCCTCGAACGACGGATACTCCATGCTCCAGAATACGTTGCCCCATGCGTCGTTGAGCGCTTCGACGGTTTCGTAGCGCCGCCGCAGCCACGTCTGAAAGCGCACGAGCGCGGCAGGCGAATAGCTGGGCACGGTTTCGTGACAGCCGAGTTCGTTATCGGTCTGCCACGCGACGATCGAGGCATGCCGCCCGTAGCGCTGAGCCATTGCCGTGACGATCCGCAAGCACTCGCGCCGATAGGTTTCGCTGGATATATCGTAGTGCCGGCGTGAACCGAAATTCCAGCGCGTGCCATCGGCGCGCACCGGCAGCACGTCGGGATGCGCGTCGATCAGCCACTTCGGCGGCGAAGCGGTCGGCGTGCCGAGCACCAGTTTCAATCCCGCGGCCGCCAGTGTGTCGACGGCTTCGTCGAGCCATCCCCACACGAATTCGCCGGCGCGCGGCTCCATCCGGCTCCACGCGAATTCAGCGATCCGCACATGGGTGATGCCGAGCTCGGCCATACGTTTCGCGTCGTCGGCCCACATCGTGCGCGGCCATTGTTCCGGGTAATAGCAGACACCAAGTTGCATGAGAGATTCTCGTTGTTAGATAACGTCGGACCGGCGCTCAGCCCTTGCTTGCACCGAAGGTCAAACCGGCTACGAAGTGCTTCTGCATCAGGAAGAACATCAGCACGGAAGGCAACGCGGCCAGCACCGAGCCCGCGGCGACCAGGTTCCACGCGGTCGTCCATTGGCCCTTGAGCGCCGCGACGCCCACCGTGATCGGCGCGGCGTCGTCGCCTTGCGTGAGACATAGCGCCCAGAAATAGTCGTTCCACACGAACGTGAACACCAGAATGCCGAGTGCGGCGAGCGCGGGCCGGATCAGCGGCAACACGATGCGCAGATAGATGGTCCATTCGCTCGCGCCTTCCACGCGCGCGGCCTCGATCATTTCGAATGGCAACTGTTTGATGAAATTGCGCAGAAACAGCGTGCAGAAGCCGGTCTGAAACGACACGTGGAAAATCACCAGCGCCCACACGCTATTGAACAGTCCGACCTTCAGCGCCATGTCGCGCACCGGGATCATCAGGATCTGGATCGGCACGAAATTGCCGGCGACGAACGCGAATAGCACGGCCGTATTGCCCGGGAACCGGTAGGTCGCCAACGCAAAGCCCGCCATCGACGCCAGCACGATCGCGCCGAGCACCGAAGGCACCGTGATCAGCACGCTGTTGGCAAAGTAATGCAGCATCGGCGTTTGCGTGAGCGCCGTGCCGTAGTTTTCTAGCAGCGCAAAGTGCTTCGGCCAGCCCCAGTAGTCGCCTTGCGACAGCTCGTCGGATGAACGGATCGACGTGACGAGCACGGCCAGCATCGGCAGAAGCCATATCAACAGCGCAATGGGCAACGACACTTTGTAGAGCGTGCGATTGAGCGGTTTCCAGCGTTCGACGGGAAGCGGATACATGACGCGCAACTCCTTGGAGATCAGCGTTCTTCGCGCAGCATGCGGCGCAAATGGAACACGATGTAGACGAGCATGATGGCGAACAGCACGACGGCGATCGCCGCGGAATAGCCTTCGCGGTAGTACTTGATGGCCTGGTCGTACATGTAATAGGCAAGCACGGTGGAACTGTCGAACGGACCACCGCCGCTCATCACCGCGATCAGGTCGAAGCTGCGCAGCGCGCCGATCACCGTCAGCACCACGGCCATGAACGTGGCGGGCCGCAGTTGCGGCAGGATCACGTGCCATAGCAGCTTCACGCCTTTGGCGCCTTCCATGCGCGCCGCCTCGACCACTTCCGGATTGATACCCGTCAGGCCCGTCAGGTACAGGACCATGCAGAAGGGTGTTTGCGGCCATAACGCGGCGAACACGATGCCGAAGGTCACCGTATGCGGATCGCCGAGCACGGGAATGCCGTGTCCGACGATCAGGCGCAGCAAGCCGAAGCCCGGATCGTAGAACCAGCTGAACACGAGACCGACCACCACGCCCGAGAGCACGAACGGCGCGAAGAACAGCGACTTCACGACGCGCATGCCGCGGATATGCTGGTTCAGATACAACGCGAACAGCAGCCCGAGCGGCGGCGCCAGCAGAAACAGCGCGAGCCAGATGAGGTTGTTCTTGAGCGCCGTATAAAACGTGTCGGCATGAAACAGCTCGATATAGTTGTCGAAACCGGCGAAGGTCTTCGGCGTCATGCCGTCCCAGTGATAAAAACTGAGCGAAATGCTGCTGATGATCGGATACACCACGCACAGGCAAAACAACGCACAACCCGGCAACAGGAAGAAGAACGCGGCGCGATGCTGATGACGGCGCGTGGTCGAGACGTGACGGTGCGAAGCCGCGGGTAAGCGGCGCGCTGCGGAATGAGACATGGATCGGGCCTCGTCGGAAAGCGAAGGCGATTCGAAGACGAGCGCCGGCCGTTGCTAGGCCGCCGGCGCTCCGTGACTGACTTCTTTACTTCTGATAGATGCGCTTACGGGTCGCTTCGAGGCGCACGAGCACGGCGTCGAGTTGCGACGGATCGCTGTAGAACTGCTGCATCGCTTTCATGCCTTCGTCGGCCATTTCCTTCTGCATGTCGCGATCGTAGAACTGCGCGATACCGCCCTTGGTGTTGGCGAGTGTCTGGAAGCCAACCTTCGAAATCGGATCGTCAGGCTCGGTCGCCAGACTGTTCGACGGCAGCGTTCCCCAGCCCTTCGCGAGATCGGCGTTGATCTGCGGCTGTTCCATGAAGGCGAGCAGCCTGCGCGCGTCGGCCTTGTTTTTCGCCTTTGCGGGAATCAGCAGCACGTTGACCGGACCGTCTTCGGCCATCGGCACGTTCGCGTCGATTACCGGAAAGCGGAAGAAGCCGGTTTGCGGCTTGAGGTTCGCCGGAATGCTCGCGGAGAAGAACGTGCCCATCAGCATCATCGACGCCTTGCCGTTCACGAGAAACGGTGCGATCGAATCGAGGTCGTACGAGAGCGCGTTGTCGATGAAGTAGTGGTCATCGATCAGCGTTTTCCACGCGGCGTAGACCTTTTTCACGCGTGCGTCGGTGTAGGGAATTTCGCCGGCCATCAATTGCTGATGAAATGCGTTGCCGTTGATGCGCAGATCCAGATAGTCGAACCAGGCGGCAAGCGTCCAGCTGTCGCGCGCGGCCACCGCGATCGGCGCGACGCCGCTGGCCTTCAGCTTCTTGCAGGCGTCGAGAAATTCATCCCACGTTTTCGGCTCGCTCTTGATGCCGGCCTTCTCGAACAGATCCTTGCGATAGAAGAAACCGTAGGCGTCGTAGCCGAGCGGCGCCGCGTACTGCTTGCCCTTATACGTCGACGCATCCTTCACCGACGCGTACTGCTGCGACCAGCCATTTTTGCTCCAGTCCGCCGACAGGTCTTCGAGCAGGCCGCGTTGCGCGTAATACGCCATGCGCTCGCCGTCGTGCCATGAAACGACGTCGGGCGGATCGGTGGCAAGCCAGCCGCTCATCTGCACCTTGTACGCTTCTTCGGTGATGTAGGTCACCTTCAGATCGACATCGGGATTGGCCTTCTTGAACTTGTCGAACGCGTCCTGCCATGTCGAGCGCTGATTCCCGCGCGCCGATACGTTGACGTTGAGCGTGGCGGCGTCGACTGCGGCACAGCAGAGCGAACCGGCGACCAGCGCGGCTGCGATCGACACGTGTGCAAGACGGCGAAGGCGAAAAGCAATCATCTTGTGTCTCCTTGATACCTTGTTGGCCGGCAGCGCGGCTGCCGGCAATGTAACCCGCTCTGTGGCGGAATTCGGCTTTGATGAATCAGTTGATGCTTCAAACGCTCACGAACCAAAACTCAAGCGGCGGCGCGTTCGGGCTCGAACGCGCTGCGCCGCAGTGCAATCCCATCCGCGTCGAACAGATGACAGGCAGAAGGCGGAACGTGAATGGCAATACGCTCGCCCGAACCGATCGGCGTATCGCCCGCGGCCTTGGCGATGAGCGTGCCCGCCGCATGATCCGCATGGATATAGCTGTGCTCGCCGAGCCGTTCCGACAGCACCGTCGTGCACTGCACGGACTGCCCGGCGCCGTCGAGGCGCAGATGTTCCGGCCGCACGCCGAGCGTGACCGGCTGGCCGCGCTGCAAACGTTGACCGTCGACCTGTGCGGTCAATCGCTCGCCGCTTTGCGTCAGCGTGACCGTTACGCTCCCCGGCTCGATCGAATCGACCACGGCGTCGATAAAATTCATGCGCGGCGAACCGATGAAACCCGCCACGAAGCGCGACTTTGGATGGTGATACAACTCGAGCGGCGCGCCGCTTTGCGCAATGCTGCCGAAGCGCTCGGCGTCCGCGCCTGCATGGAGCAGCACGATCCGGTCGGCGAGCGTCATCGCTTCGACCTGGTCGTGGGTCACATATACCACGCTCGCGTTGGCAAAGCGCTGATGCAAACGCGCGATTTCGACGCGCGTCTGGCCACGCAACGCGGCGTCGAGATTCGACAGCGGCTCGTCGAACAGGAACACGCCGGGCTCCCGCACGATCGCGCGGCCGATCGCCACGCGCTGTCGCTGCCCGCCCGAAAGCGCTTTCGGATAGCGCTCCAGAAAGCTGTCCAGTTGCAGAATGCGCGCGGCTTCGCGCACCTTGCTGTCGATCACGTTCTTGGGTTGTTTCGCGAGCTTCAGACCGAATGCCATGTTGTCGAACACCGTCATGTGCGGAAACAGCGCGTAGCTCTGGAACACCATGGCGACGCCGCGCGCCGCGGCAGGTACGTCGTTCACCAGACGGCCGCCGATATGCAGTTCGCCTTCACTCAGGTCCTCGAGCCCCGCGATCATTCTCAGCAGAGTCGACTTGCCGCAACCCGAAGGTCCCAGAAAGACGCAGAACTCGTGCTGCGCTATCTCCAGATTCACGCGCCGGATCACCGGCGGATGGTCACCGTACGACTTCTGCACGTTCGTCAAACGAATTGCCGCCATGCTGCCTCCGTGGATTTAACCGCTTAAATTTCTAGGAAAAATAAGTGACCAACCCTTGCACGGCAGGCATTTAATCGCTTAAATTCGAGTTCGAGGGAAAAAGTCATGGCGGGTGTCTCCTGGATGTTTTCCAGCAAGTTATCAACGTCGCCCGCAGCTTGCAACATTTGAATCGCATTCCCTGAATATGGGATAAAGAAGTTATGGTCACTCTGTCCGAAGTTGCGAAGCGCGCTCACGTCACCGCCGCGACTGTCTCCAACGTGCTGCGCAACCGCGAGAAGGTGCGCCCCGAAACGGCTGAACGCGTGCTCAACGCGATCGCCGATCTCGGCTACCGGCCCAACCTGAATGCACGCGCACTGGCCGAGGGCCGCTCGTCGACGCTCGCGTTGATGCTGTCGAATATCTCGAACCCGTTCTACCCCGAGTTCGTGCTGGCCGCCGAGCGTGCCGCGCGCAAAGCCGGCCACTTCCTGATGGTTTGCAATACTGACGATGACGCCGAGATCGGCCGCGCGTATCTGAACCAGATCGCGGGCACGCTGGCCGACGGCGTGCTCGTCATGAACACGGACATCACGATCAACGATCTGTGTGCATCGGCTACGCACAGCGCGCCGATTCTGCTGGCCATGTGGGAACACCCGGAATCGCCGCCCGCGCTGCCTTGCATCGCCGTGGATTTTCATCTCGCGGGCGAGCTGGCCGCGCGGCATCTGCTCGAGCTCGGCCACCGCGAAATCGGCCTTCTGATCGGCGACGGTTGCGGCGGCTTGCAGGATGCGCGCTCCAACGGGTTTCGCGCCGCGATGCGCGCCGCCGGTATCGAGACCGACGCGGCGGCAGTGCTACAAATCCGCGACTCGATCGACGCGGGCTACGCCGCCTGCATGCAACTGATGGCAAACCGGCCGCATCTCACCGCGATTTTCGCGACCAACGACCTGCTCGCGATCGGTGCGGCACAGGCGCTGCTTACGCTGGGCCGAGCGGTGCCGAACGACGTTTCGGTGATCGGCATTACGGACATTCAACTGGCGCACCAGGTGCATCCCGCTTTGACGACGGTCGCGATTCAGACCGCGGCGATCGCGGAGTTGTCGGTCGAGAGTCTGATCCGGCTGATCCAGACGCCGGACCAGCAGCCGTCGATGCTGCTCGCCCCGCCGCCCACGCTGATCGTGCGCGCGTCGACCGGGCCGCGACGGCCGAAATGAATTTGCAAGCCATTCAGCAGAAAATGCTGTCACAGCACGAAAAAAAAGGCGTACAAACCGCCAACGCCCCGATTGGCAAATTGATCGATTGCGGCACAGGCGTAGCATCGATCCATCAATCGGCCCACGGTACGCGGCCGCGCCGCCGCGAGCCTCGCCGAATCAAGGGCAACCTGAAGGAGCAACCCGATGTCTCTCGCATTGACGCGCAGTGAACTGATTCGCCCGCAGAACCTGATCGACGGAAAATGGGCCGGTGCCGCCGACGGCGCCCGCTTTGCCGTCACCAACCCGGCCACCGGCGAAACGATCGTCGAAGTCGCGAACAGCGGCGCCGCGGACGCGCGCGCCGCCACCGACGCCGCAGCCCGCGCGTTCCCCGGCTGGCGCGATAAGCTGCCGCGCGAGCGCGCCGAGATTCTGCGCCGCTGGCACGCGCTGATCGTCGCCAATACCGACGACCTCGCGAAGCTGATGTCGATGGAACAGGGCAAGCCGCTCGCGGAAAGCCGCGGCGAAGTGGCTTACGGCGCGTCGTACGTGGCGTGGTTCGCCGACGAAGCGACCCGCATCTACGGCGATCTGATTCCGCAGCAGCAGCGCGGCAAGCGCATGAGCGCGGTGAAGGAACCGGTCGGCGTGGTCGCGGCCATCACGCCGTGGAATTTCCCGCTGGCCATGATCGCCCGCAAGATCGCGCCCGCGCTCGCGGCCGGTTGCACCGTGGTCGCCAAACCCGCCGAAGACACGCCGCTCACCGCGCTCGCTCTCGCCGCACTCGCGCAGGAAGCCGGTCTGCCGGACGGTGTGTTGAACATGCTGTCGGCCTCGCGTGAACAGGGCATTGCCGCGGTTGCCGATTGGCTCGCCGACGCGCGCGTGCGCAAGATCACGTTCACCGGCTCCACGCCGGTCGGCAAGCATCTCGCGCGTGAATCCGCGGGCACGCTCAAGAAGCTCTCGCTGGAATTGGGCGGCAACGCGCCCTTTATCGTATTCGACGACGCCGATCTCGACGCCGCCGTGACCGGTCTGATGGCGGCGAAATTCCGCAATGGCGGCCAGACCTGCGTGTGTCCGAACCGCGTGTATGTGCAGGCCGGCGTCTATGCGCGCTTTGCCGAGCTGCTCGCGCGACGCGTCGCCGCCTTGAAGGTTGCGCCCGCAACGGACCCGGACGCGCAGATCGGCCCGATGATCAACGAGCGCGCAATCGAGAAGATCGCCCGTCACGTGGAAGACGCCGTCAAACACGGCGCGAAAGTGCTGACCGGCGGCAAGCGCCTGACGGAACTCGGCCCGAACTACTACGCGCCGACCGTGCTGACGGACGCGCGCGACGACATGCTGGTCTGCTGCGAAGAAACCTTCGGCCCGGTTGCCCCGCTCTTCAGTTTCGACGACGAAGCCGAAGCGATCCGCCTCGCCAACGACACGCCGTTCGGCCTCGCCGCCTACTTCTACACGCAGGACGTGCGGCGTATCAACCGCGTGGCCGCACAGCTCGAAGCGGGGGTGATCGGCATCAATGAAGGCGCGGTGTCGAGCGAAGCGGCGCCGTTTGGTGGCGTGAAGGAATCGGGCTATGGCCGCGAAGGCTCGAAGTACGGGCTCGACGATTACATGTCGATCAAGTACTTGTGCCAAGGCGGGCTTGATTGACGAGCCGCTATCCCGCTGGCAACTGAACGCCTGACCTGCACACTCTGCCGCCTCGGCGCAGCGCCTTACATTCCAAAGAGGCGCTGTACCGAGGCGGCAGTTTTCATTCAATCGCTATTTAGCCTGCAAAGCCCGCTCATGCGCTTTCACCAGATCACCCATGCTGTTGAAGCGGAAGTCGATCTTCGGCTGTGAGCCCGGATCCATCGTCGCACCGAAGCCCTGCTTTGCGTGCCGGCGATAAATCCAGCACGACGAGAGGCCGAATTCGTTCGCCGGTTTGTGGTCGTGGAACAGGCTTTCGGCCGTGTGCAAAATCTTTTCCTTCCTGATGCCTCGCTCGCCCAGCTTTTCCAGCATGTACTCGAAATTGCGCGGCGACGGCTTGTATGACCCAATATCCTCGGCCGTGAAAATCGCGTCGAATTCGACCTGCAGTTTCGCGTTGCTATAAGCAAAGCTTTCGTTGTCGACGTTCGACAGAATCACCAGCTTGTAATGCTGCTTCAGGTATTGCAACGACGCAGCGGAATCGTCGAACGCGGGCCAGTTCTGGATCGACTTGCCGTACGCCACGCAGTCGGCGAGCGTGTACGGCACCTGCCACTCTTCCGCGAGACGCTTGTAGACGATCGGCAGTAGCTCCTGATAACGCCGCCCCGGCGTGTATCTCTGCTGCGACGATTCGTGCCGCGCGTGTGCTTCGAGCACCTGGTCGCGCGTGAGTGGCGGTTCCACACGCGCGAGAAGCGTCCGCAAGCCTTCGAAAATGCCGGTTTCCCAGTCGATCAACGTTCCATAGCAGTCGAACGTCAGCGTATCGAAATCGGTCAATTGCATGCCGGTTCTCTCCTTGTTTCGCCGAATGTGAACACAGTGTAGAGCGATGGCCGCGCTTCGCCAAATCTCAGTTCCCCGAACAAACCGCCAGTCCGGTCTCGTTGGAACCCACACGCGCAAGTGCCTGCAACGGCCGCGCGTGCAATAGCGTAACCGTCATGCACACGATTCATGACGGCCATTTTTGGCCCGAATTTGACCGCGCCTTTTCACGGTCCTATCGTTCGACATGCCTGCCGGATTCGTCTCGCCGCTCCTGCCGATCAAAAAGGCGAGAACGCGCGATCCTCCACCTCGTGACCCTCCCACTGCCATGAATTCTGACGCGACAGCTGTTCTGACACCCCTGCCCGCCATCCGGCCCACCAGCAAGGTTCGTCGCGCGGTGACGACCGCCGTGCTCGGTCAGGTTCTCGAATGGTACGACTTCTTCCTCTATGGCACCGCCGCCGCGCTCGTGTTCGGCAAGCTGTTCTTTCCGGTCGGCAGCGATCCGCTGACGGGCACGATCGCGGCGTTCGGCGGTTTTACGGTGGGCTTTATCGCGCGGCCGATCGGCGGCGTGCTGTGCGGCCATATCGGCGACCGCTACGGCCGCAAGACGGTCATGATGCTGACGCTGCTCGTCATGGGCACGGCCACCGTGTGCATGGGTCTTCTGCCGACCTATCAGCAGATCGGCCTCGCGGCGCCCGTCATGCTGGTGCTGTTGCGCATTTTGCAAGGCCTCGCCGCAGGCGGCGAATGGAGCGGCAGCATTCTGCTGATTCACGAAAGCGCGCCCGCCTCCCGGCGCGGCGCGCTCGCGGCCTGGAGCCCGTGCGGCGCAGCGTTCGGCTTCGTGCTGTCCACCGCCGCGTTTCTGCTCGTGCAAACGCTCACGCCCGCCGACTTTCATAGCTGGGGCTGGCGCGTGCCGTTCCTCTGCAGCGCCGTGCTGGTTGCGCTCGGCCTGTGGATGCGCCGCTCCGTCGACGAAAGCGCGGAGTTCGCCGAGGTCAAGGCCACGCGCCGCGATGCCCGCATGCCGGTCGTCGAAGTGCTGCGCCAATGCCCGCGCCAGGTGTTGACCGTGTTCGGCCTGCGCTTCGGCGAAGGCGCGGCGTCGTACATCTTCTTCGCGTTCTCGATTGCGTATGGCCAGTTCATCGGCCTGAAATCGAGCTGGGTGTTAGGCGGCTTGACCGTGTCGATGTTGCTGATGATCCCCGTGTCGCTGTTGATGGGGCGTCTCACGGACCGGGTCGGCCGCAAACCGGTCTATCTCGCCGGCGCCGTAGCGATGGTGTTGGTGGCCTACCCGTATTTCACGCTGCTCGGCTCGGGCGTGCTGTGGAAAGTCATCACCGCGCTCGTGCTCGCCAACAGCATCACGCTCGGCATTCTCGAAGGCGCGCAGCCCGCGTTCATCAGCGAGTTGCTGCCGGTTCATCTGCGGTTTTCGGGGCTCGGTATCGGCCGCGAGATTTCGTCGGTACTCGGCGGCGGACTCTCGCCGATGGTCGCGACCGCGCTGCTCGCGCATTACCGCAGCGCCGCACCGGTGGCGATCTATCTCGTCGTGCTCGGATTGATCACGGTAGCCGCCACCTGCTTCGCACCGGAGACCTTCCCCAAAGCGCTGCGGCTCGAAGCGAAGGCCAAAGAGCATTCAGAGCGCGAAAGCGCTTGACGTCCCCGCCGACGCCAATTCGTCCGAACTCATTTACTCCATTTTCAAGCCGTCATCATGCAAAGCCTTCAGATGAGCAATGTTTCGACCTACGCCTACGAACCCAGGGCGCTCGATCATGCCGAGCAGTATCCCGAGTACGCGGGCCCGATCACACTCGACGCGCTGATCAGCGAGATCGAGCGCCGCCGCGACGAGTTCGATCAACTCTCCCATGTCCCGCGCGACATGATCGCGAAGATGAAGCGCGCGGGCATCTTCCGCGCCAGCACGCCGCAACGCTTCGGCGGCGACGCGCTGCCACCGGCGCAATTCCTGCGGATGCTCGAACGTATCGCGATCGCCGACGGCTCCGCTGCCTGGGTGGCCGCGTTCGGCTCGGCGAATACGTATCTCGCCGCGTTACCGATCGAAACACAGGAGCAGATTTACGCCACCGGCCCCGACCAGGTTTTCTCGGGCGGCCTCTATCCGCTGCAACCCGCTGCCCAGGCGCCGGGTGGCTTCGTGGTGAGCGGGCAGTGGCGCTTCGCGAGCGGCTGCAAGGGCGCGGACTGGATCGGCGTCGGCATCGGCGGCACGCCCGCCAACTCCGGCGCGGCGGCCGCGGGCAAGCCGTTCACCGCGGTGTTTCCCGCGCATGAGGTCGAGATCGTCGAGAACTGGAGCGTGATCGGTATGCAGGGAACCGGCAGCCACGATCTGCGTCTCCAGGATAAATTCGTTGAGACGCCATGGACCTTCGTGCGCGGCGGCGCGGCGCTGATCGACGAACCGCTGTACCGCTACCCCGCCGTCGCCTATCAGGCGCAGGTGCACGCTGCCGTCAACATCGGTCTCGCGCGGGCGGCGCTCGATCTGTTGACAGGCATGTCCGGTTCGACCAAAACCACCACCGGCGCGCCGCGCCTCGCCGACCGCGGCTATTACCGCTCGGGCCTCGCGAAAGCGGAGGCCAACTGGCGCAGCGCCCGCGCGTTCTTCTACGAATCCGCCGAGGCCGCATGGCGGACGATCATCAACGGCGATGCCGTCTCACAGGAGCAGGCGAATCTGTTGCGCCTGAGCGCGACGCACGCCGCGCAGATCGGCGCCGAAGTGGTCATGCAGGCGTATCAGATGGCGGGCGTCGCGGCGATCTATCGCGAGAACCGCTTGCAGCGTCTCGTGCGGGATTCGATCGTGGTGACACAACATGCGTTTCTGGGCGAAGGCACGTATGACGCGTCTGGCGCGCTGTTCGCGGGCGTGCCGCCAGTCACGCCTTTTCCGTAACACGGCGCGCCCTGCCTCCTGCCATGCAAAAGGAAATGAACGTGACGATCGAAGACACCAGAAAGCGTTTCCGCGACGCGATGGCGTGCCTGCCTGCCGCCGTCAACATCATCACCACGGATGGACCCGGCGGCCGCTGCGGCATCACCGCAAGCGCGGTGTGCTCCGTGACGGACGCGCCGCCGACCATGCTCGTCTGTATCAATCAGGCAAGCTACGTGCATGACGTCCTGCATCGCAACCGCAGCGTGTGCATCAATGTGCTTGCCGCGGAGTGCCAGGAACTCGCGCGTGATTTTGCCGGCATGACGGCGTGCTCGATGGACGAGCGCTTCGGCCGTCACGCTTGGACCGTGGGCGAGTCGCCAGCGCCGGTGCTGCAGGATGCGATCGCCAGTCTCGAAGGCGAGATCGTGGACATCAAGACGGTCGGCTCGCACTCGGTCATGTTCGCGCAGATCCGCCACGTTGCGCTGCGCTCGGACGGCGACGGGCTGATTTATTTCGGCCGGCAGTTTCATCGCTTGAGCAGGCCGCCAGCAACCGCGCCGCTTACCGCGCAAGCAACGAGGTGAACGTGGAAGTCTGCTTCTTTCTGATTGGCCACGGTGCGCCTGAGCGAGAAGCGCGGCCCCCCGAGCTGTCACGGCTCGAAGCGGCCTCGCGCGACACGGAGGGATTGCGCCGTCTCGCGATTCACGTGCCCGAGGAATCGGACGACTGCGATCCTTTGTCGACGACCGACACTTCCGCCCGCCCCCGCTGCGTGCTGCAATGGTATTTCGACGATCTCGAACCGCTTGAACACGCGCTGCAACCGGGGGGTGCGTTGCACGACGTGGTCGAAGGCGCTTCGACCACGGGTCTCACTTTTACGCAGCAGGCCATGGCGGTCAGGCACTTCGCCACGCCGAATCCGGGTGACCCCAGCGCTCGCGCCGAGCGCTGCACATACCTCGTCAGCTATGAAGGCGAAGCGCAGGACTTCAACGCGTGGCTCGCGCATTACCTCGCGCATCATCCGCCACTCATGGCGCAATTGCCCGGCATTCGCGAACTGGAAATCTACACGCGTCTGGATTACGGTTCGGGCCTCGACGTGGCGCGCGCCACGTCCATGCAACGCAACAAGGTGGTTTTCGACGATGCCGCGTCGCTGGCCGCGGCCCTCGCGTCACCGGTTCGGGCCAGCATGAAGCAGGACTTCAACGCCTTCCCGCCGTACAGCGGCGCGACGCTGCATTTCCCTATGCGAAGCATTTACGGTAATCTGAAACCCAAATAAATGCCCTCTCTCGCCGCGATCCGAACGTCATGACCAAGTCGCACCCCGGCATTACGGACTTGAACCTGCTGCGCGTGTTTCTCGCCATCTCCGATCTGCGCAGCCTGACCGCCGC
Source organism: Paraburkholderia sp. RL17-380-BIE-A (assembly GCF_046028085.1). Lineage (NCBI taxonomy): Bacteria > Pseudomonadati > Pseudomonadota > Betaproteobacteria > Burkholderiales > Burkholderiaceae > Paraburkholderia > Paraburkholderia sp. RL17-380-BIE-A. The sequence goes on along the minus strand of NZ_JARESQ010000012.1, from coordinate 75,941 downwards.
CGGGGAACGTCTCGGACTCACGCAGCCTGCCGTCAGCCACGCGTTGCGCCGGCTGCGCGTGCTGTTCGACGACCGGCTCTTCGTTCGCACGCCCACCGGCATGATTCCAACCGACGCCGCCTTGCGCCTGCACGCGCCGCTCACGCAGGCGTTCGGGATCATCAACGACGCGGTCCAGCAAATCGCCAAGTTCGATCCGGCCACGGCGCAGCGCGTTTTTCGCGTGTCGATGTCGGATATGTCGGAGTTCTATTTCCTGCCGCCGCTTCTGTCGATGCTCGATCGCAACGCGCGCGGCATTCGCCTGGAAATTGCGAATGTCTCCGTCGACTCGGTGAGCTCGGCCATGCGCAGCGGCAAGATCGATCTGGCGCTCGGCTATGTGCCCGGCCTCGACCCCGGTTGCATAAGCAGAACGCTCTTCGTCGACGAACATGTGTGCGTGGTGCGCGCCGGTCACCCGCTGCGCAAACAGAAGCCGACCAAGGAAGATCTCGCGAGCCTGCGTTATGTGTATGCCAGCACCAATGCGACCGGCCACCGCATGGTCGAACAATGGCTGGAAGAATTGAATCTGCGCCGCGATATCGTGCTGCGCCTGCCGCATTTCGTGGTGGCGCCGGAGATCGTCCAGCATACCGACCTCGCCGTGATTTTCCCGCGGAGTATCGCGCAGCGTTTCAACCGCAATAAAGCCTTTCGCATCCTGCCTTTGCCGTTCGCGCTGCCGCCCATTGAAATTCAGGTTCACTCGCACTCGCAATTTTCGGCGGATCCGGGCATTGCCTGGCTGCTCGATGAAATCTACGGCATGTTCCATCGACCGGCGAGCAGCGCGCAAACGCCAGCCCTCGCACCGCGACGGGCGCGGAGAAAAGAATCGATATGAACGTCAGAGCCCTGCAGTGCTTCGTGATTCTCGCGGAGGAGCTCAACTTCAGCCGCGCCGCCGAACGCCTGCATATCGCGCAGCCCGCACTGAGCCAGCAGATCCGTTCGCTCGAAGAACGACTCGGCACGCAACTGGTCGATCGCGCGAGGCGTCCGCTGAGCCTGACCGAGGCGGGCCAGTATCTGTGCAGCGAGGCGCGACAAATACTCGGCACGCTGGAACAGATGACCCTCGTCGCGCAGGAAATCGGCGTAGGCCGGCGTGGCTGGCTGAGCATCGGCTTCACCCGCTCGTCGATGTACAGCGTTCTGCCGCCCGCGCTGAAAGCATTTCACGAGGCGTTTCCGCAGGTCGAACTCAAACTCTTCGAGATGCTCACCGAAGAACAGACCGATGCGCTGCGCGACATGCGTATTCACATCGGCATTGGCCGGCAGCCGCTGACGATTGAAGGTTGCACGTCGTATCCGCTGCTGCGCGAGCGCGTCATGGCCGCGCTCGAACCGGGGCATCCGCTTGCCGCGCACAAGAAAGTGCGCATTGCCGAACTCGCCGATACTCCGTTGATTCTGTATCCGAAGCATCAGAACGCCCAATTCAAACGCTCCGTGCAATCGCTCTATCGCGATGCGGGCATCACCCCGGTCGTCGCGCACGAGGCTTATGAAATCCAGACCGCGATTGCACTGGTGGCCGCGGGTCTGGGCGTGACCTTTATCGGCGAATCGGTGGCGCGGCACGGGCGCACTGATGTGGTTTTCCGCCACCTCACCGGACCCGGCTCGTCGTATCGCTCCACACTCGCAGCCACTTTCCGCACCGACGACCCTTCGCCTCATCTGCGAGCGTTTCTGGGCTGCCTTCCCGCGCCGCTGCCGGGCCCAGCACTATAAGCAATCAGTTATAGAAGCATAAGCAAGCGGTCTTGGACTCCCTCCGCGCGCGTTCTTATCATTGGCTCACATATGATTAGAACGCAGCCACGGCTACGGCCGTCGCCGCAAGGTAGGAGACAGGATGGACGCGATCAACGAAGCCGTAACCATGCGAAAAGTCTACGGGCGCCTGATGCCCCTGCTCTTCGCGATGATGTTCTTCAACTATCTCGACCGGATCAATATCGGTTTCGCCGCGCTGGACATGAACAGGCAGCTCGGGTTCAGTCCGGCCGTGTTCGGGTTCGCGGGCAGCATCTTCTTCGTCGGGTACATGTTGCTGGAAGTGCCGAGCAACCTGTTGCTGCATCGCGTGGGCGCACGCCGCTGGATCGCGCGCATTCTCCTGACCTGGGGTGCGGTCGCCGCCGCCACGGCGTTCGTGTTCAACGATTCGAGCTTCTACGTGCTGCGCTTTCTGCTCGGCGTCATGGAAGCGGGTTTTCTGCCGGGCGTCGCCGTCTACCTGACGAAATGGTTTCCCGTGCGCTACCGCGCGCGTGCGGTGGGCGGCTATATCATCGCCGGTTCATTTTCCGCGGTGCTGGGCGGTCCCATTTCCACCGCGTTGATGACCTACGCGAACGGCATTCTCGGCTTGCAGGGCTGGCAATGGATGTTCATTCTCGAAGGCGTGCCGGCCATGCTGCTCGGCCTGCTGACGCTGCGCATCATGACCGAACGCCCCGCCGATGCCGACTGGCTGTCCGTCGACGAAAAGCGCTGGCTCGAATCGACGCTCGCCGCCGAGCGCGAAGCCGTGGGCGGTAACGCGCATTTCCCGCTGCTGCGCGTGGCGGGCGACATCCGCGTATGGAGTCTTGCTTGCCTGTTCGGTTGCGCGCTGGTTGGCATTTACGGCCTGTTTCTGTGGTTGCCGCAGATCGTCAAGAGCCTCGGCCACCTGACCAATCTCGAAGTCGGTTTTTTATCGGCCGCGCCACCTTTGCTCGGCGTGCTGGGCACGTTCCTCGTCAGCCGCAGTTCCGATCGCACCGGCGACCGCAAGAAGCACCTCGCATTCGTGTACGGCATGAGCGCGCTGGCCATTGCCGGCAGCGCCTACGCACCGAACCCCGTGATCGCTTATGGGCTGCTGTGCGTGACCGGTTTGTTCATCTATGCGGGCAACCCGCTGTTCTGGAGCCTCGCATCGTCGTTCAGGACCGGCGCGGCGGGCGCCGCGACGATCGCGCTGATCAACACCATCGCGCAATTCGGCGGCCTGGTCGGGCCGTGGAGCATCGGCCTCGTGCGCAGCGCAACCGGCAATTTCAAGCTGGCCTTGCTGACGATCGCCGCCTTTCTGGTTGTTGCGACGATCATCGCGCTGGTCATGCGGGTCACACCGGCGGAAGACGAAGCAACTTCCCTCGCCGCCGGCGACCCCGCCCCGCGCGCCTGAGAAGCGGCACGGCCGGACAGGCTGATTGAACAGACAGCGGATCGAATCTGCGCGCGCTGCGCATGCACGCGCAGCGACAACTCACAGGATTGGCACACCATGATCATCGATTGTCACGGTCATTACACGACCGCACCGAGCCAGCACGAAACCTGGCGCGCGCAGCAGATCGCCGCGCTCAAGGACGGCGGCACGCCGCCGCCACGGCCATCGATCACCGACGACGAAATTCGCGCGAGCATCGAAACCGGCCAGCTGCGTATCCAGCGGGAGCGCGGAACGGACCTCACGATCTTCTCGCCCCGCGCCGCCGGCATGGGCCATCACCTCGCCACCGCCCAGGCCAACGCCCTCTGGTCGAGCGAATGCAACGACCTTGTGCATCGCGTGTGCGAACTGTTTCCGCGCAACTTCGTCGGCGTGTGCCAATTGCCGCAGGCGCCGGGCGTACCGCCCGCCAACTGCATCGCCGAATTGCGGCGCTGTGTCGAAGAGCTCGGCTTTATCGGCTGCAATCTGAATCCGGATCCGTCCGGCGGACATTGGTCCGGTCTGCCGCTCACGGACCGCTCCTGGTATCCGCTCTACGAGGCGATGGTGGAACTTGACGTGCCGGCGATGATCCACGTCTCGTCGTCGTGCAATCCGAACTTCCATGCAACGGGCGCGCATTACATCAACGGCGACACATCGGCGTTCATGCAATTGCTGCAGGGCGATCTGTTCGCCGACTTTCCCTCGCTGCGCTTCATCATCCCGCACGGCGGCGGCGCCGTGCCGTATCACTGGGGACGCTATCGCGGACTCGCGCAGGACATGAAGCGTCCGCTGCTAAGCGAATACCTGCTGAACAACGTGTTCTTCGACACCTGCGTCTATCACCAGCCCGGCACCGAACTGCTCGCCAAGGTCATTCCGGTCGGCAACATCCTGTTCGCGTCGGAAACCATCGGCGCGGTACAGGGTATCGATCCGGAAACCGGCCACTATTACGACGACACCCGCCGCTATATCGACGCCATCGACTGGCTCAGCGACGCCGACCGCCAGCGTATCTACGAAGACAACGCGCGCGCCGTGTATGCGCGGCTCTCGCGTCAACTCGATCGTCAATTCGATCGACAGCTCGCTACACCAGCAACTCAAGGGGCAACGGTATGAATCCAATCGGATGGCGCGAATACGAGTCCGCGCCGCAGGCGAGGCCGGCCACGCTAGACGCATTGCGTGAACTGGCCGTGTCGCTGCTGAGCGACAACATGGCGCGCGCGAGCGGCATGGTGGGCTTGCGGCCCTATCACCAACCGAGACCCATGGCAGGCACCGCCGTCACGGTCCACACCCGGCCAGGGGACAATCTCGCGATTCATCGCGCGTTCGACTTTTGCCGGCCCGGCGACGTGCTCGTGATCGACGGCGCGGGCGATCTCACCCAGGCGCTGATGGGCGAGATCATGGCCAGCTTCGCGGAAAGTCTCGGCGTTCAGGGTCTCGTGATCGACGGCGCGATCCGTGACGTCGGCGCGCTGCGTCAGCGCGATTTTCCGGTGTACGCGCGGGGCGTCACGCATCGTGGCCCATACAAGAACGGACCGGGCGAAATCAACGTACCGGTCACGGTCGGTGGCATGGTCGTGCATCCTGGGGATATCATTGTTGGCGACGAAGATGGCTTGCTCGCCATCGCGCCCGCCGACGTGGAAGCGGTGATCGAAGGCGCGCGTCGCCAGCATGCGAAAGAAACAGCGGCGCTGAAGTCGATAGCCGACGGCAGATTCGACCGCTCGTGGGTCGTTCCGCACCGGGAACGAATGATGAACAACTGATTGTGGGCCACATGGCGCAATATCTGAACACGGCAACACTCCTCGACCTCGCGCGCGATGCGCAAACGCGCGCTACCGCGCCCTGCTCGTGCACGAAAACCCCGCTCGACGGCTGGCAATCGCAACCTTTGTCGCTCGATGAAACGCAGTTCGAGGAAATCGGCACGCTGTTGCCGGAGGACGATCCGGAGCCGACGTTCAGTGAGTATCTGCCGGGCAAAACCAGTTATTGGGCGGCGGACGCGCCTATCGCGCCGAAATACTTCCCGTATAACCGGTGCGCCGTGTGGCAATGCTCGTTGTGCGGGAGGCTTTATCTGCGCTACGTGGAAGGCGGAGGGTACTTCGTCGACCGCAGGATTCGTGCGGTGCGGGCGGCGCTGATCGAGGATGTGCCTCTGCCCGCGTGATGGTGGCGGCGAAATGCGAAACGCGAGCCGCGAGCCGCGGCTCAATGCCCCGGCTTCAACGCCGCATACGCGCCGGGCGTGATGCCATAGGCGCGCTTGAACAACCGGTTCAGATGGCTCTGATCGTAAAAGCCCACCGCTACCGCGGCCGTCGCCGCATTGTGGCCGGCAGCGAGCATCCGCTTCGCCGCCAGCAACCTCACCTGGGTCGCGTAGGCGTGCGGCGGCAAGCCAAATTCCTTGCAGAAAGCGCGTGTGAGGTAAAAACGGCTCAGCCCGACCAGTTCCGCCAGTTCGTCGACTGAGATATCACGCTCGTAATTGGCGGCGACATACTCGCGCACCTGCTCCATCTTGCGCGCTTCGCGCCGGGGCTCGACCGGCTCCTCACCGGAGCGCCCATAGCGTCCGACCAGCATGCCCATCGCGGCCCACCAGTTCGCCTGACGCTCCATCAGCGAGACAGCGCCCTGTTCATCCATGCTCGCGTGCGCCTTGACCAGCAAACCCGCGAGGTGCGGATCCTGATAAAGTCCCGGCGGAATCAGCAGCGGCTTGTCGGCGCGCGCATCGGGTGAGAACACCGCGCTCAGCGCGCCAAGCCCTTCCATGTCCAGATAGATCGCGCGATAAATCCATTCGCGGCCTTCCCAAACTTCGCCGCTATGATATTCGCCCGGCCCGAACACCAGCACGCTGCCGGGTCCGGCAATCTCGCTGCCCGCGCGCGTATGGCATTGGCCCGCGCCGGCTTCCGTCATAACGATGACCAGTTCGTCGTGCAGATGGCGGTCGAACTTGTGATTGCCATAACGTGCGCTCGCAAGACACGCGCCGTCGAGCGCGCCGTCGCGCCAGCAGACCACTTCCGGCTCGCTCTTATCCGATGTCTCCATAGCACACGCTCCCTTCTGAACACCCATCAAACCAGCTCGATTCTGACACGACGATTGCGACGGCCTTTGTTTTCGATCTTCGCGATGCGAATGGGCCGCGACTGCGCGGTGTTGGTCAGATGCGTGCCGCCGCACGCCTGCCGGTCCAGATCGCCGATCTCGACGATACGCACGTTACCGTCCGGCGTCGGCGGCGGCGCCACCGAGAGGCTGCGGATCAGGCCTTGCGTTGCCTTGGCTTCGTCGGCGCTGACATAGTAGACGCGCACGTCCATCGCATTGCGGATCACTTCGTTGGCGGGCTCTTCCAGCAGACGCAGGGCGTCGTTATCCGCGTCGGGCAGATCGAAGTCCATGCGCGCGGTGCCGTCCGCGTTGATCTGCGCGCCGGTCACGAGCGCGCCGGCAAAACGTTGATACACCAGCGCATTGAGAATATGCGTAGCGGTATGGAGTTGCGCGACCGTGGCGCGGCGCGCCGCGTCGATGGCCACGTGCACGTTGCCGGCCAGCTCCAGCGGCTCGTCGAGCAGATGCCACAGCATATCGCCTTCCGCCGCGACGCCTGTGATGCGCACGGCGCCGTGCGCGTGCGTGAGCATGGCCGCGTCTGAGACCTGCCCGCCGCCGCCCGGATGCAGAGCGGATCGGCCCAGCACGACAGCGCCGGGCCGCGCCGCGATCACGGTCGTTTCAAAGTCCAGCAGGTCCGGCTGCTCATGGCAAAGATAGTGCGCCACCTTGTTGTCCTCGCATGCATTGACTGAATATGGCAAGCATACCCAGTCCCGTGCGAGGCCGTCTTGGTCAAAAATGCCCTGGGAGGCGGCCATGCGAGGAGCACCTTACCTCTCCAATTCGGCAAACAGCCAATCCTGAAAGCTGCGTAGCTTCGGCAAATCCGCACGCGACTTCAGCAGATTCAGCGTATAGCCGCTTACGCTGAGGCCGTCCGCGCCGAATGGCGCGACGAGGCGCCCGGTCTCCAGTTCGCGCTGCGCGAGCAGCAGGCTCTCCAGACACACGCCCAAGCCATCGACCGCGGCGCTCAACGCCATGAACGAGCGGTCGAAGCGCGGCCCGCGTCCAATATCGATCCGTGTCTTTCGATGCAAACGCATCCAGTCCCGCCAGCCGACCAGACAGCCTTCGCTATGGATCAGCGAGTGGTGCTGAAAGTCCTCGATGCTGCGCAGCGGATAGTCGCCGCTCATGAGCGCCGGCGCGCATAGCGGCACGATCGTCTCCGGCGGCAATTCCAGTACCAACGTGCCGGCCGGTTGCAGCTTGCGCGGACCATAGCGGATGTCGATATCGACCGCTTCCGAAATCAGATCCGCCGCTTCGGACGACGCGTTCAAACGCACGTCGATATCCGGATGCGCCGCGCTGAAACGCGCGATGCGCGGCATCAGCCACTGGGTCGCAAAACTCGGCGTGCAATGAATCGTGAGGATGTCGCTCTTCGCCACGCGGCCGATCTCGCGCGTCGCCGCGTCGATACGCGCGAACGCCGAGGTGATTTCCTCTGCGTATTGCCGCCCCGAGTCCGTCAACAGCACCGTGCGATGCAGCCGATGAAACAGACGAATGCTCAATTGCTCTTCGAGCAGCTTGATTTGATGGCTGATCGCCGAAGGCGTCACGAACAGTTCTTCTGCTGCGAGCGCGAACGACGAAAGCCGCGCGGCCGCTTCGAACGCTTGTATCGACTTGAGTGTGACGCGATTGTGCATGGCAGCATCCACGTGAATTCAATTCATCCATCGGCCATTTTAATTCGTTTGAGCGCTTGTGGGCGGACGGTTACGCTTGTTATCACTGGCTGCGGCATCGATACAGCCCACGCAAACAAGGAGACGAGACAATGAACCTCAGAGAAGCCGCGCCCTTTCCCGAGCTCGCGGAGCACGCCTACCAGATCCGCCGCAACGCGCTGCGCATGGGCGAAGTGCAAGGGCAAGGCTATATCGGCCAGGCGCTCGACATCGCCGATGTGCTGGCCGTCGCCTACTTCCGCGCCATGCGATATCGCGCCGACGATCCCGACTGGGAAGGCCGCGACCGCTTCCTGCTCTCCAACGGCCACTACGCGATCGCCCTGTACGCGGCGCTGATCGAAGCCGGCATCATCGCCGACGAAGAACTGGAGACCTACGGCAGCGACGACAGCCGCCTGCCCATGTCCGGCATGGCGAGTTACACACCCGGCATGGAGATGTCCGGCGGCTCGCTCGGCCAGGGCTTGACGATTGCGGTGGGCCGCTGCCTGGGTCTGAAGCGCAAAGGTTCGGACGCCACCGTCTACACGCTGTTCTCGGACGGCGAACTCGACGAAGGCGCAGTGTGGGAAGGCCTGATGTCCGCCGCGCACTGGAAGCTCGACAACCTGATCGCGATGGTCGACGTCAACAACCAGCAGGCCGACGGACCGTCTTCAGCGGTCATGGCGTTCGAGCCGCTGGTCGAGAAACTGCAGGCGTTCGGCTGGTTCGTGCAACGCGTGGACGGCAACGATCTCGCGGCGGTGGTCGCCGCGTTCGATGCGGCGCGCGCGCATTCTGAAGCGCAACCGCGCATCATCGTCTGCGATACGCGTATGGGGTATGGCGTGCCGTTCCTCGAAGCACGCGAGAAGAACCACTTTATCCGCGTCGACGCGCACGAGTGGCAACTCGCGCTGCAGGCGCTCGAAGCCGGGAGAACCGTATGAGCGCCGCCGCACCGAAACCGCGCCTGAAAACCTCGGCGATGATCGCCTCGATCGCCGGTGAAGGCCAGATCACCCGCTCCGCACCATTCGGCCACGCGCTGGTGGAACTTGCGCGCAACCGCCCCGAAGTGGTCGGCATGACCGCCGACCTCGGCAAATACACCGACCTCCATCTGTTCGCGAAGGAATACCCCGAGCGCTTCTATCAGATGGGCATGGCCGAGCAACTGCTGATGGGCGCGGCCGCCGGCATGGCGCACGAAGGCGCGCAGCCGTTCGTCACCACTTATGCGGTGTTCGCCGCGCGCCGCGCTTACGACTTCATCCACCAGGCGATCGCCGAGGACAACCTCGACGTCAAGATGGTGTGCGCGCTGCCCGGCCTCACGACCGGCTACGGTCCGAGCCACCAGGCGGCCGAAGACCTCGCTCTCTTTCGCGCGATGCCGAACCTCACGGTGATCGACCCGTGCGACGCGCTCGAAATCGAACAGATGGTGCCGGCGATCGCCGACCATCGCGGCCCGGTGTACGCACGGCTGTTGCGCGGCAACGTGCCGGCCGTGCTCGACGAATACGATTACCAGTTCCAACTCGGCAAAGCGAAGCTGCTGCGCGACGGCGCCGAAGTGCTGATCATCTCGTCCGGGATCATGACGATGCGCGCACTCGAAACGGCCAAGGCGCTCGCCGCCGATCGCATCGACGTGGGCGTGCTGCACGTGCCGACCATCAAGCCGCTCGACACGGTCACGCTGCTGCGCGAAGCGCGCCGGCCGGGGCGCCTCGTGATCGTGGCGGAGAACCATACGGTGATCGGCGGACTCGGCGAGGCGGTGGCCACCGTGCTGCTGACCAACGGTGTCACGCCGCCCTTCCGCCAGATCGGCCTGCCCGACGCCTTTCTCGATGCCGGCGCGCTGCCGACGCTACACGATCGCTACGGTATTTCGACCGAGGCTATGTGCGACACGATCAAGGGCTGGCTGCGCTAGGCGTCGATTTGATCGGCACAAGCAAGCGTATTAACCGATAGCAAAGAAAGCAGCAAACCATAAGCATCACATTCAGGAGATCCGCATCATGTCAGAGTCACGTCTTCTCGACGGCAAGGTCGCCGTCATTTCCGGCGGCGCGTCGCCGCGCGGCATCGGCATGGCGACCGCCCGCAAATTCGCCGCTCATGGCGCGCGTATCGCCATTTTCGATCTGGACGAAAAGGCCGCAATCGAAGCCGCCGCTTCGATCGGGCCGGAGCATCGCGGCTATGCGTGCAACGTCACCGATCGCGGCGCATGCCAGGCCGCCGTCGAGCGCACCGTCGCCGATTTCGGTTCGATCGATATCCTGATCAATAACGCCGGTATCACCCAGGCGGCCAAGCTGCTCGACATCGACCCGGAGAGCTGGGATCGCATTCTCGACGTCAACCTGCGCGGCGTGCTGTATCTGTCGCAAGCGGTCGTGCCACAAATGAAGAAACAGAAGAGCGGCTCGATTGGCTGCATGTCGTCGGTGTCGGCGCAGCGCGGCGGCGGCATTCTCGGCGGCCCGCATTACTCGGCGGCCAAAGCCGGAGTACTCGGTCTCGCGAAAGCGATGGCGCGCGAACTCGGCAACGACGGCATCCGCGTGAACTGCGTGACCCCGGGCCTGATCCAGACCGACATCAACGCCGGCAAGATCAGCGACGACAAGCGCGTCGAGATTCTCGCGGGCATTCCGTTGAATCGCCTCGGCGTACCCGACGACGTGGCCGGCGCATTCCTGTTCCTCGCGTCGGACCTGTCGTCGTATATCACCGGCGCGGTGATCGACGTGAACGGCGGGATGCTCATTCACGGCTGATCCGTCCCGGCAGGACGGGCCGTCTGGCGGGAAGCCGGCGGCGGCGATGGAGACCTGGCAGTAGACAGCAAACGGGCGCGGCGCGCGACACGTGCAGCCGCCCGCGCTCGAGATTTCAGCATAACCATAACGACACGCCATATTGGAGGAAGACACCATGACTACCCGTTCGAACGCCCCGCAGGGCATCAGCCGCCGCACCTTTCTGAAAGCCGGCGCCACCTTGTCCGCAGCCGTGCCTTTGTGGAGCGTCTCGCGACGCGCCATGGCCGCGCCCGAGTTTTCGTACAAGCTCGCCACCGGCCAGGATCCGACTCATCCGGTGAATATCCGCGCCCAGGAGGCGATCAATCACATTCGTGAAGCGACCAACGGCCGCCTCGATATCAAGCTGTTTCCGCAGAACCAGCTCGGCTCCGACACCGACCTGCTTTCTCAAGTGCGCAATGGCGGCGTGGAGTTCTTCAACCAGGCGTCGTCGATTCTCGCGACCCTCACGCCGGCTGCGGGCATCGTCAACACCGGTTTCGCGTTCAAGGACTACGACGCGGTGTGGAAAGCGATGGACGGCGATCTCGGCAATTACATTCGCGCGCAGATCGCCAAGTCCGGCATCGTGTCGGTCAGCAAGGTGTGGGACAACGGCTTCCGGCAGATCAGTTCGTCCACCCGTGCGCTGCGTGCGCCCGCCGATCTGAAGGGCTTCAAGATCCGCGTGCCTCAGGCGCCGATGCTGACGTCGCTCTTCAAGGCACTCGATGCGGGCCCGGCGCCGATCAACTTCAACGAACTGTATTCGGCCCTGCAGACCGGCGTGGTGGAAGGCCAGGAGAATCCACTGCCGATCATCGCCACGGCCAAGCTCTACGAAGTACAGAAGTACATCAGCCTCACGTCGCATGTGTGGGACGGTTACTGGATTCTCGGCAACCGTGCCGCGTGGGAACGGCTGCCGGCGGATATCCGCACTATCGTCACGCGCGAATTCGAAAAGGCCGCGATGCTGCAACGCGCGGACATCGCGAAACTGAGCAGTTCGCTGCGCGACGATCTGAAAACCAAGGGCATTACTTTCATCGACGTGGATCGCGAGTCATTCCGCGGCGCGCTGGCCAGGACGAGCTTCTACCACGACTGGAAGAGCAAATACGGCGACGAAGCCTGGAGCCTGCTGGAGAAGTCCGTCGGAAAACTGGGGTGATGCGATGATCTCGATCTCTTATTCGCACGAGCGGCAGCACCGTTTCGCCTGTGCGCTCGATTCCGCGCTCGGGCATCTGGTGGAGATACCCGCTGCCCTGCTGGTGCTCGCGGAAATCGCCGTGCTGCTCGCGGGGGTGACGAGCCGCTATCTGCTGCACTCGCCGCTCGTGTGGTCCGACGAACTCGCCTCGATGCTGTTCCTCTGGCTCGCCATGCTCGGCGCCGTGATCGCCTTGCGGCGCGGCGAGCATATGCGGATGACGGCGCTGGTCGGCATGGCGCCGCCGGGCGTGCGCGCATTTCTCGACGTGGTGGCGATCGCCGCGCCGATCGCGTTTCTCGCGATGGTGATCGGCCCGGCGATCAGCTTCGCGCAGGACGAGTCGTTCATCACCACACCCGCGCTCGAACTGTCGAACTCGTGGCGCGCCGCCGCGTTGCCGGTCGGCTCGGCGCTGATGCTGCTGGTCGCGGTGGTGCGGCTCGCGCGGCTCGGCAACTGGCGTCTCGTGCTGGGCGCGCTCGCGACGGTCGGCGCGCTGGTCGGCATCTTCATCGCGCTCGGGCCGGTGTTGCGCGACCTCGGCAATGTGAACCTGCTGATCTTCTTCGTCGGCCTCGTGGCGCTCGGCGTGCTGAGCGGCGTGCCGATCGCGTTTTCGTTCGGACTCGCCACCTTCGGCTATCTCGCGCTGACCACCAACACGCCGATGCCGGTCGTCGTGGGCCGGATGGACGAAGGCATGTCGCATCTGATCCTGCTCTCCGTGCCGCTCTTCGTGTTCCTCGGCCAGTTGATCGAGATGACCGGCATGGCCGCGGCGATGATCGCGTTTCTCGCGAGCCTGCTGGGTCACGTGCGCGGCGGTCTCTCTTACGTGCTGGTCGGCGCCATGTATCTGGTGTCCGGCATCTCGGGATCGAAAGCCGCCGATATGGCGGCGGTCGCGCCGGTGCTGTTTCCGGAGATGAAAGCGCGCGGCGCGAAACCGGGCGATCTGGTGGCGCTGCTCGCCGCGACCGGTGCGCAGACCGAGACGATTCCACCGAGCCTCGTGCTGATCACGCTCGGCTCGGTGACCGGCGTGTCGATCTCGGCGCTCTTCACGGGCGGCATGCTGCCGGGCATCGTGCTGGCGATTACGTTGTGCATCGTCGTGCAGTGGCGTTATCGGCGCGAGGACATGTCGAACGTCAAACGTGCAACGCGCGGCGAGATTCTGCGCAAACTGGTGATCGCGTTTCCGGCGCTCGCGCTGCCGTTCGTGATTCGCGCGGCGGTGGTCGAAGGCATCGCGACGGCGACCGAAGTTTCCACTATCGGCATTGCTTATGCGGTGCTGGCCGGCTTGCTGATCTATCGCCGTTTCGAGTGGCAGCGGCTCAAGCCCATGCTAATCGATACCGCCACGCTGTCCGGCGCGATCCTGCTGATCATCGGCTCGGCCACCGCAATGGCATGGGCGTTGACGCAATCCGGCTTCTCGGGCCAACTCGCGCAGACCCTAGGCGCGTTGCCGGGCGGCGCGGCGATGTTCATGGCGGCCTCGATCTGCGTGTTCGTGATCCTCGGCAGCGTGCTCGAAGGCATTCCGGCCATCGTGCTGTTCGGCCCGCTGATGTTCCCGATCGCGCGCGCCATGCATATCCACGACGTGCATTACGCCATGGTCGTGATTCTCTCGATGGGCGTGGGCCTGTTCGCGCCACCGTTCGGCGTGGGCTACTACTCTGCTTGCGCGGTGAGCCGCATCCATCCCGACGAAGGTATGAAACCGATTCTCGGTTACATCGCCGCGTTGATGGTCGGCCTGATCATCGTGGCCGCCGTGCCGTGGATTTCGACGGGGTTCCTGCATTGATTCTGTGAGTCGCAGAAGCGCGAGGCACGCGCCGCGCCGGCCTCGCGCGATGTTCTTCAGCACGCTTTTTTCGCCTGCTTCTTCGGGCCGCTCATTTGGGCTGCCTGATCAGGCCGCTCATTTGGGTCGCTTCGTCCAAGTTATCTATTGCCGCCCGCTGCACGTAACGCAGCGGCGTAGAGGAGCCTTTTGCCATGTCCACCACCGAAGCCACGTCTGCCGCACCGAACACTGCGCTTCCATCACTCACGCCGCTGTCGCGCGCCGCTCCCGCTGCCGCTCAGCCCGCGCCCTTGCCGTTGGCCGACGCGATCCGCTTCCTTTCCATCGACGCGATTCTGCGCGCCAGCGAAGGTCATCAGGGCGTGCCGCTCGGCATGGCCGAAATCGCGACCGCGCTGTTCACCCGCCACCTGAAATTCAATCCCGCCGATCCGACCTGGCCCGATCGCGACCGCTTCGTGCTGTCGAACGGTCACGGCTCGCTGCTGCTCTACTCGCTGCTGTATCTCACCGGCTATGACGCCATCGGTCTCGAGCAGATCAAGACCTTCCGCGAACTCGGCTCGCATTGCGCGGGCCACCCCGAGTACGAACCGGCGCACGGTATCGAGGCCACCACTGGCCCGCTCGGCCAGGGCATTGCCAACGCGTTCGGCATGGCCATTGCCGAAGCGTATCTCGCGGCGAAGTTCGGCAGCGAGCTCGTCGACCATTACACGTATGCATTCGTCGGTGACGGCTGTCTGCAGGAAGGCATCGGCCAGGAAATGATTTCGCTCGCCGGGCATCTGCAACTGGGCAAGCTGATTCTCTGCTGGGACGACAACCAGATCACCGACGACGGCAGCACTTCCCTTTCCATCAGCGAGGACGTCTGCGCGCGCTTTCGCGTGGGCGGCTGGCAGGTCATCGAAGTCGACGGGCACGATCTCGAAGCCGTGTCGGCGGCGCTGACGATCGCCCGCTCGGACCCGCGACCTTCGATGATCGCGTGCAAAACCGTGATCGGCCGCGGCATTGCGCGTTTGCAAGGACAGCGTGGCGGCCACAGCGGCAAGCTGTTCCAGACAGACGCGGACGCGGCGCGCGACACCCTTGGCTGGCCGCACGCGCCGTTCGAGATACCCGCGGAGATCCTCGCAGCATGGCGAGCGGCAGGACGGCGTAGCGACCCGCAGTATTACGCATGGCACGAACGTCTCGCCGCGCTGCCCGCCGCAGAGCAGGACGAGTTCGAACGGGTCCTGTCGGGCCACCTGCCGCAAGGCTGGCGCGACGTGCTCGACGACTACCGCAAACGCGCCGTGGAGCGCGGAGAACCGCAACCCGGCATCACCGTCTCGGGCGAAATCAGCGATCTGCTCGCGCCGCTGTTGCCGGAACGCATGGTCGGCTGCGCCGATCTCGAAGCGCCCACGGGCCACAAGCGTCAGTTGCATGCGTTTACCGCCGAGGACCATAGCGGCGCCTACATTCACTGCGGCGTGCGCGAACACGTGATGGGCGCGATGGCCAACGGCATGGCGGCGCACGGCGGCGTGATCGCGACGAGCGTGACATATCTAGCGTTCGCCGACTATCAGCGGCCGGCCATGCGCATGGCGGCGCTGATGGGCCTGCCGGTGCACTTCGTGTTCAGCCATGATTCGATTGGCGTCGGCAAGAATGGGCCGACGCATCAGCCCGTCGAAATTCTCGCCTCGCTGCGCGCGATGCCGAACATGCGCGTGTTGCGTCCCGCCGATGCCGTCGAGGCCGCCGAATGCTGGGCGCTCGCGCTCGAACATCGGCGCGGGCCGAGCACACTGGTGTTCGCGCGCCAGGCGCTGCCGCTGGTGCGCACGGCACATAGCGCCGCGCCGTTGTCGCAACGCGGCGCTTACGTGCTGGCCGAGGCCGAAGGCGGAGCGCGCGCCGTGACGCTGCTCGCAACCGGCTCCGAAGTCGCGTTGGCCTTGCAGGCGCGTGGTCAATTGCAGCACGAAGGCATCGCGACCGCCGTGGTGTCCATGCCGTGCTGGGAGATTTTCGACGAACAGGACGACGCCTATCGTGCCGCCGTGCTCGGTCCGGGCACCGTGCGGATCGGCGTGGAAGCGGCATTGCGTTTCGGCTGGGACCGTTATCTCGGCGAGCGTGGCGGCTTTGTCGGCATGACGGGCTTCGGTGCGTCCGCCTCGGCCGAGACGCTGTACGAGCATTTCGGCATCACAGCGCAGCATATCGTCGCTGAAGCGAAGCGGCATCTGTAAATCATCGGATACCTAATCATGCATAAGATCGTTTTTCTGGACCGCACGACCCTCGCGCCGCAGATCGTGCTGCGAGAGCCGCGCTTCGAGCATCAGTTGATCGAGCACGATCGCACTACGCCGGATCAATTGCTCAAGCGGCTCGCCGGCGCGTCGATTGTGATCACCAACAAGGTCGCGCTGACGAGTGAAGTGCTGGAGCAATTGCCGGAGCTGAAACTCATCGCGGTGGCGGCGACCGGCACGGACTGCGTCGACAAGGCCGCCGCTCAGCGGCTCGGCATTGCAGTGAGCAATATTCGCGGCTACGCGATCAACACTGTGCCAGAGCACACGTTCGCGCTGATCCTCGCGCTGCGGCGCAATCTGGTCGCCTATCGCGACGACGTGCTCGCCGGCGAGTGGCAAAAATCCGGGCAGTTCTGTTTCTTCACGCACGCGATTCACGATCTGGCCGGCGCGCGGCTAGGCATCATCGGCGAAGGGGTGCTGGGGCAGCGCGTGGCGGAGTTGGGCAAGGCATTCGGCATGCAGCCGATGTTCGCCGCGCACAAAGGACGCGAAGGGCTCGGTCCGCTTTACACGCCATGGGACGAAGTGCTCGCGACCAGCGACATCATCACCTTGCACAGCCCGCTCACGCCGCACACGCGCAACATGCTCGCCATGCCCGAGTTTCGCGCGATGAAGCGCCGGCCATTGATCATCAACACGGCGCGCGGCGGCCTCGTGGATGAAGCCGCGCTCGTGCAGGCGCTCGACGAAGGTCTGATCAGCGGCGCGGGTTTCGACGTGACCGCGGGCGAGCCGCCCGCCGACGATAATCCGTTGTTGCGCGCGGCCAACCGGCCCAACGTGATTCTCACGCCGCACGTGGCATGGGCGTCGGACGAGGCGCAGCAGAGCCTCGCCAATCAGTTGATGGACAACATCGAGAACTTTGTCAGCGGTGCGCCGACGAATCTGGTGAGTGGCGCGTATTGAGCCACGGCCCAGCCATTGCCAAGTCACTGCCACGCCACAGCCACACCGCCGACTCATCGCGCGGCGCGGCTAATGACATCAGACGCCGCCTCAACCCTGGCGGAAAATCGGCGCGCCCCACGGTGCGCCGGTCGTGCCGCCATCCACGACGATCTCCGCACCCGTCATTCCCGACGCATCGTCGGAAGCGAGGAACAGCACCGCCGCCGCGACTTCTTCCGGCGCGGCGAGACGCGCCATCGGCACGCGCGGCGCAAGGGCCTGTTCGGTTCCGTCGAGCGTCGCGCCCGCGCGTGCGCCACGCGTCCAGATCGGCGTGCGCGTGCCGCCTGGGATCACGGTATTCACGCGAATACCGCGCTGCACCAACTCCGACGCGAACACCTTCGCCATGCCCGTGATGCCGGCCTTGGTGGCCGAATAAGCCGCCGAGCCCGGTGAGCCTAGTTCGCGCATTACCGAGCCGTTCAACACGACCGCGCCACCCTCGCTCATCAACGGCAGTGCGGCTTGCACCGTCAGGAAGACCGCCGTCAGATTGGTGCGAAGAATGGCCTCGAACGCCGCGGCCGTGGTGCCGCCGAGCGGCGTGGGCCCGGAGATGCCGGCATTCGCGAACACGATATCCAGCGACCCGAATTTGCTCTTGATCTGTTCGAACAACGCGCCGATTTCCGCTTCGTCGTCCAGGTTGGCCTTTACGCCCAGCGCGTTTTCGCCGAGTTCGGACACGGCCTGATCCAGCTTCGCGCTATCGCGGCCGGTGATCACCACGCGGGCGCCTTCGGCAATCAGCCGCTTCGCCGTGACGAAACCAATGCCGCTGTTGCCACCGGTCACCAACGCTGTTTTTCCGTTGAATCGCATCATCTCTCTCCTTGATTGCGCCGCCGAAGCGCCGGAAAGCCCGGTCGCGCGACGCCTGTAACAGTCGAGCGGCCAAAAAGCCGCCGCATACGGACATCCGCGAAAGACGCCCTCGCCCAACAATCTGCATGTTGATCATCATGCACATTTTCAGTATTATGCTCGTCATGCAGATTGTCAAGAGGGGTGACGGAGATGGGCTACTCGCAGGCGCAAAAAGCAGAAAGCCGGCAGCGTGTGCTGGAAACAGCGGCACAGCAGATCCGGGAAGACGGGATCGAGGCGCTCGGGGTGGCAGACTGCATGCGGCGCGCGGGGCTCACCCATGGCGCGTTCTACGGCCACTTCGAGTCGCGTGACGCGCTGATCGTCGAGGCGCTGGAATATGCGGTCGCACAGAGCGAGAAGCGCATCGCCGCTACACTCGCGGCGGCGAACGGCAACGGGTCCGCAAAGAAAGAACCGCTGCAGACGATCGCCGAGATGTTCCTCAGTGAGAAGCACATCAGGAATCCGGGTAACGGCTGCGCGCTGTGCGCGCTTGCCGGCGAAGCGCGGCATGCGGCACCGGAAGTTCGCGAGAGTCTGACGCAATACGTGCACAAGCTGGCAGCACGCATCGCGCAGACGTTGGCGGGCCATAGCGAGAGCCTCGCGCTCGGCATTGTCGCGACCATCGTCGGCGCGGTGACGCTCGCGCGTGCCGTCGACGACCCCGAACTCGCCAGATCGATTCTCGCCGGCTCGCTCGATCTGATCGTCGCGCAAGGCGGAGACGCTTAGTCGAGCACCTTGGCGGCTCCGGCCAGCACGCGCCACGCCGAAGCCGCTTTCTCAACGTATGGGCGTGCTTATGCGCTGGCGTTCGATGTTTAGCTGAAACAGTCAGTTCGCACAGCGCGGGGTCGTTGCTAGGATGGTCGATTAGCCTTCCCTTCAGACTCGACTCAAGGACTATGAATCATGGCGCTGCTCAACAGACGGGCTTTCATTCGCGTCGCGCTGGCTTCCTCGCTGACCACGCTCGCGGCGCGCGGCTACGCGCAAACATCGGCCACGAATGGCGAGCCGGTCGCGCTGCGGATCGGCTATCAGAAGTCGTCGACGTTGATCACGCTGCTCAAGGCGCGTGGGTCGCTCGACAAAGCGCTTGCGCCGTTGGGGGTGCGCGTTTCCTGGAATGAGTTTTCGAGCGGCCTGCCCTTGACCGAAGCACTCAATGTCGAGGCCGTCGATTTCAGCGCGGACGTTGCCGACACGGTCCCGATCTTCGCTCAAGCCGCGCATGCGCGCTTCGTCTATGTCGCGCAGGAAGCGCCTTCACCGGCGGCCCAGGCGATCATCGTCAAACAGGACAGCGCGCTGCGCACGCTCGCCGATCTCAAGGGCAAGCGCATTGCCGTGACCAAAGCCGCCGGCAGCCACTACCTGTTGCTTGCGGCGCTTATCAAGGCGGGCCTCGCGCCCGCCGATGTTCGAATCAGCTACCTCACGCCGGCCGACGGCCGCGCGGCCTTCGAGCGCGGCAGCGTCGATGCGTGGGTCACGTGGGATCCGTACGTGGCATCCGTCGACCGCGACGCCGGCGTACGCATTCTCGCGGACGGCAAGGGACTCGCGTCGTACCAGCGCTACTACCTCGCGTCGAACCGGTTCGCGGCGGCCCATCCCGAAGTCATCCAGATCGTATTCGATCAGTTGACCCAGGCAGGCGATTGGCTGCGCGCACATCCTCAGGAAGCAGCGCAAACACTCGCGCCGATCTGGGGGCTCGACGCCGCCACGATCGAACGCGCGAATGGCCGCCGCAGTTATCTGGTGCGCCCCGTTCTTGCACAGAATTTCGGTGAGCAGCAAAAGATCGCGGATACGTTCTTCCAGGCCGGCTTGTTGCCCGCCAAAGTCGAGACCGCACAGGCGCAACGTTGGGACTTCGGCGCGAAACGCGGAGAGCCGGCGGGCAGTTGATGAACCAGTTGATGGCCCAACTGACGGGGGGTGTCAAAACAGTGTCAATACGTGTGGAGAAAACCGAATAAATCGCATTGCAAAACGCCCGCGCAGAATGTTTTTTGGCGGTCGATTATCATGGTTCGATCATCTCACTCGAACGACTCGGTGTTGGATATGACGAATACAGGCAAGGCGTTGATAATCGCGCTGGTTCTGGTGGACGTGGGATTCATCTCTTACCAGCTTCTCCCTAAAGGCAATCACTCCGAAGCCGCGCCAGACACGGTGACGGCCAATTCCGTCACGGCGTCGGCAGCCGGTTCGCGAGTGGACGGCACGCACGTGAGCGCGGGCAATGTGGTGTCCACTTCGCCATCTGCGAATAGCACGGGCGAGATCATGGCCGCGCCGCAGCCAGTCAAACCGGCTCCCATCGCCAATGACGCGCAAGCGCGGCCTCAAACATCGCGGCATAAACAGCCAGGCCGCGCGTTGGCACCGGCGGATGCGCGCGAGTCCGTCGCCGCGAAAGCAGATACCGCGCAGCCGGTTGCCCATGCGCGCGCCGATCTGACCCGGCACGGCTCGAATGCCGTCGCGGCGGCCATGACGGAGCAGCTTGTCAAGGAATCGTCCAAACCCGACCCGTCGTTGCCGATGCCGCCGCAAACGCAGGCGCAGACGCAAACGCAGACTCAATCCGCGCCGGTCGGCCAGGATCACCACGGCTCGAACCCCGTCGGCGCCGCGATGACGCAGGCACTGGTGCGGGAATCCGCCCGGGTCAATCCAGCTTCTTCGCAAACGCCGTCGACAACACCGAGTGGTACGCAGTAAGACTGCAGTCCGAAACACTTTTGACGCTCGCGTGCCTCCACGCGGCGTCCCCGGCTGCCACGGCTCAATGCGCGAGAAAGTCCACCACCATGCGGTTGAATTTTTCCGCATGCTCCCACTGCGCCCAGTGGCCGCAGCGGCTGAAAATATGCATCTCGGCGTTCTGCATGCCGGCAACCAGACGCAAACCCACATCCATCGGCACGAAACGATCGTCGCGCCCCCAGATCACGAGCGTCGGCGCCGCAATCTCGCCAAGACGCGGTCCGAAGTCGTTGAACTGCTTCGGATTGGCCGCGAGACTCTTCACAAAGTTTTCCAGATGATCGCGGCGCGCCAGCATATTGTCGAGCCGCGCCTGCATGAGATCGTCGGTCAACGCTTTGGTGTCGAACACGAAGACGTTCATCATCCGTTTCAGGTTTTCGATCGTCGGTTCGCGATAGAGGCCTTGCAGCAGCTTGATGCCTTCCGTCGGCATCGGCACGAACTGACTGGGGCCACCGGTTCCGCCACCCATCAACACCAGTTTGCCGACACGCTGTGGATTGGCGAGCGCGAACGCGACGGCGCTATGGCCGCCCATCGAATTACCGATGATGTGCGCGCGTTCAATGTCGAGCGAATCCAGCAAACCCTTCAGCGAACGCGCGTTGAGTTCGGAGCGCGAGCCGTCGCACACAACCGGGTCGCTTTTGCTCCAGCCCAGGCAGTCCATCAGGATGACCCGATAACCCGCGGCGACGAGCGGTTCGACATTCCGGTTGAAGTTCGCCCAGCCGCTCGCACCCGGGCCCGAGCCATGCAGCATCACCACCGTTTCGGCGCCCTGCCCGGCGTCGTTGTAGTGCAACTGCACTTCCCGCTCGCCTTCCTTGATACGCACGAATTGGCTGGTCGATGCTTCGGTGATTGCCGATACATTCGAGGTCATGTTGCTTTCCTTGATCTGAAGAGAGTTGATTGACCGCGCACGTCGCACAGTCGCGCGCGGATTGCATTGGCGGCGCTATTGAAGCGATGAGCGTTATTGCGCGGTAGCCGGCGCATAAACCGGCGCGGACTTGCCGACGACGAGCCACGCCGCGACCGCCGCAACGGCGATCAGCGGAATGCTCGCGCTCAGCAACACGGAGGCGCTCTGGCCGATCGCGAGCAGTTGCCCGGCGATCAAAGGCCCGAGAATCGAGCCCATGCGCCCCACCGCGACCGCGGCGCCCACGCCGGTGCCGCGCACCTGTGTCGGATAGATGCTGCTCGCGAGCGCATACAACACCGACTGTCCACCGACCAGAAACAGGCCCGCGAGCAAGCCGCCGCACGCCATCGATACGCCACCGCTTGCCGCCACGAGCGCGGCCAGCGCCGCGGCGATGCCCAGATACATGCCGGTCACGGTGCGGCGCTTGCCGATGCGATCCATCAGGCTTGCGATCACGATGGCCCCAATGCCGCCGCCGATGTTGAACATCATCTGCACGACGCTCGATTGCACGCGCGAGAGTCCGCGGCTCAGCACGAGCGACGGCAGCCAGTTGATCAGGAAGTACAGCACGATCAACGTGCCCAGGTAGCTGATCCACAATGCGACTGTCGTGCCGGCCCGCCCTTCCTTCCACAATGCCTGCGCGATGCCGGACGGTGCCTCGCCCACTCCACGCGCGCCGGCCACTCCCGAGCGCGCGGCGACGAAATGCGCCGACTCGCGCATGAAGATCGCCAGCAACGGCAACACGAGCAGCGGCCCAACCCCGCCGACATAGAAGATATGCCGCCAGCTCTCATCGCCCGGACTCACGATGCCGATCACCGCCGCGAGCGCCGCACCGAACGGCATGCCGCAATACATCGCGCCGACTGCGGTGTTGCGTTGATCCGGCGACGCCGCTTCGGCGCACAACGCGATCAGGTTCGGCATCGCGGCGCCAAGCCCGAGCCCGGTGAGAAAACGCGCGGCCAACAGGCTGTTCAAGTCCCACACCTGCGTAGTGGCAATCGAAAACAGGCCGAACAGCGCGACCGACAGCATCAGCACGCGCTTGCGGCCGAGCTTGTCGGCGAGCCTGCCGCCGATCACCGCGCCGGGCAGCAGGCCGAGCGCGCCGATGCTGAATGCCCAGCCCATCTGCGCGACCGCGAGATGGAACTCGCGAGCCATGCGTGGCGCCGCAACGCCGGTCGATTGCAGATCCAGCCCTTCCAGCAATGCGACGATCAGGCATAAGCCGATCGTGACGGCGCCGGTGGCGCGAGTGTTGTTTGATCGCTGCATGAAAAGTCTCCAATGTGTTGTCAGCATCGCTCTTGGCGGCGATAACGCTGGGTTGAGGTCGGCGGCGCAGACGGCCGCCATGCTTCCAGACAAATGCGCTAGACGCCGGCTGCGCGCTTCAGGTCCAGCGCCACGTCGACGATCATGTCTTCCTGGCCGCCGACCATGCGCCGCTTGCCCAGTTCGACCAGAATGTCGACGGCTTTCAGGCCGTACTTCTTCGCGGCCACTTCGGAGTGCCGCAGAAAGCTCGAATACACGCCCGCGTAACCGAGCGCCAGGGTTTCCCGGTCCACGCGCACCGGACGGTCCTGCAACGGCCGCACGATATCGTCGGCGGCATCCATCAACGTGTAGAGATCGGTGCCGTGGTGCCAGCCGGCGCGTTCGGCCGCGGCAATGAACACCTCCAGCGGCGCATTGCCCGCTCCCGCCCCCATGCCCGCCAGACTCGCATCGATGCGGTCGCAACCTTCTTCCACTGCGACCAGCGAGTTCGCGACGCCGAGGCTCAGGTTGTGGTGCGCGTGCATGCCGGTCTTCGTCTCCGGCTTGAGCACGGCCTTCAATGCGCGAAAGCGCGCGCGCACGTCGTTCATGTTCATCGCGCCGCCGGAGTCGACCACGTAGATGCATGTCGCACCGTATTGCTCCATCTTCTTCGCTTCGACGGCGAGGTTTTCCGGCGTGGTCATGTGGCTCATCATCAGGAAGCCAACCGTATCCATGCCGAGTTCGCGCGCGTATTCGATGTGCTGCTTCGAGATGTCCGCCTCGGTGCAGTGCGTGGCGACCCGCACGATGCGCGCGCCGGCCTGGTACGCCGCCTTCAGATCGTGAATCGTGCCGATGCCGGGCAACAGCAGCGTCGCGATCTGCGCGTGTCCGACCACGTCCGCCACCGCTTCGATCCATTCGAGGTCGCTATGCGCGCCGAAGCCGTAGTTGAAACTCGATCCTTGCAGGCCATCGCCATGCGCGACCTCGATGCTGTCCACTTTCGCCTCGTCGAGCGCGCGGGCAATCTGCCGCACGTTGTCGATCGAATACTGATGACGGATCGCGTGGCTGCCGTCGCGCAGCGTCACGTCGGAGATATAGAGTTTTCTGTCCATGAGATGCGTCTCCTTAAGCCTGAACCAGGGATTGCGCCATGCGCTCAGCGGTCGCGAGCGCAGCCGAGGTCATGATGTCGAGATTGCCCGCATACGCCGGCAGATAATGTGCGGCGCCTTCCACCTCGATGAACACCGAGGTCTTCAACCCGCTGAAACGGCCGAGGCCCGGAATGTTCAACGGCGCGTCCACGGCGATCTCGTCGAACTGCACTTTCTGCTTCAGGCGGTAGCCCGGCACATAGGCATTCACGGCAGCGGCCATGGCTTCGATCGAGGCTTCCACTTGTGCGCGGTCGGCGAGATCGGACAGCACATAGACCGTATCGCGCATCATCACAGGCGGCTCGGCCGGATTGAGCACGATGATCGCTTTGCCTCTGGCGGCGCCGCCCACCGCTTCGATCGCCTTCGAGGTGGTTTCGGTGAACTCGTCGATATTCGCGCGCGTGCCTGGACCGGCCGACTTGCTGCTGATCGACGCGACGATTTCCGCGTAGTGCACCTTCGCCACGCGCGAAACCGCGGCCACCATCGGAATCGTGGCCTGACCGCCGCACGTCACCATGTTGACGTTGCGGCTGTCGAGATGCGCGTCGAGATTCACCACCGGCACGCAGTACGGACCGATCGCGGCAGGCGTCAGGTCGATCAGGCGGATGCCCGGTTTCAGCGCGCGCAGGTACGCGTCGTTTTTCACATGCGCGCCGGCCGAGGTGGCGTCGAACACGAAGTCGATGTCGTTGAACACAGGAAGGCGCGTCAGTCCTTCCACGCCTTCATGCGTGGTCGAGACGCCCAGCCGCGCTGCGCGCGCGAGACCGTCGGATGCCGCGTCGATGCCGACCATCGCCGCCATTTCCAGATGCTCGCTGTGCCGCATGATCTTGATCATCAGATCGGTGCCGATGTTGCCGGAGCCGATGATCGCGGCCTTGAGTTTTTCGCTTGCCATGTCAGTCCTCAATCGGGTGATTGCTTATGCGGAGAAAATCGCGCGAACGCTGCCGAGGCCTTCGATCTGCGCACTGAAAGTGCCGGACCGCGTCACCGCGACCATCGGACCGAGCGCGCCGGTCATCAGAACGTCGCCGGCTCGCAGCGGCGTGCCGAGCTGCTGCATGCGGTCCGCGAGCCACACGGCGGCGTTCAGCGGATTGCCCAGACACGCCGCGCCGTTGCCGCGCGAGAGCGTTTCGGCGTCGTTCGAGAGGGTCATCGCGCAGGCCGCCAGATCGACGTCGCGCAGCAATACCGGCCGGCTGCCGAGCACGAAACGCGCGCTCGATGCGTTGTCTGCGACGGTATCGACGAAGCGGATATTCCATCCTTCGATGCGGCTGTCCACGACTTCAATGGCGGCGACCGCGTAGGCCGTCGCGCGAATCAGGTCGGCGTAGGTGTGTTTCTCATGCGTGAGGTCGTGTTCGAGTACGAGTGCGATTTCCGCTTCGACCTTCGGCTGGATCAGTTCGCCGAGCGCGATCGGCTGGTTGTCGCCGTAGGCCATCGACGCAAACAGCGCGCCGAAGTCCGGTTGATCGACGCCGAGTTGGCGCTGCACCGCGGGCGAGGTCAGACCGATCTTGCGGCCAACGATGCGCTCGCCCGCCGCCACTCGCGCCTCGACGTTGATCTGTTGCACCATGTAGGCGAATCCGGCGGCGGTGGCCGGATTCAAATGGGTGAAGCGCTCGTCGGCGCGCAACGGCGCGATGGTCTGACGTGTGCGTTCGGATTCGCGCAGCCGCAGGGCCAGCGCTTCAGCATTGCTTCGTTGGTTCAGGGTCATGGCGGGTTCCGTGATTCGTCATGCGGTTTCGGCAATGGGCCGCGCGTGCATCGCGCCAAAGCCCGCGATCCATTCGGGGATCGGCCGGTAGTAATCGAGCGTCGCGCGATAAGGTCCGTACGCCTGCAGCGCGCCGAATGCGGCGATCCACGTGCGAACCTCATGCGCGGATTTGCCCGCGTCGCGCGTGATCGCGGTGTCGGTCAAGCCGTCGAGCGCGCACAGCTCCCCTTCTTCGAGCACTTTTAGGAACGCGCGGTCCCATTCGGGATTGAGCGGATGCAGCCGGCTATCTCCCGAGGCGAATTCACGGGCCGCCGCGACGGTGCGAGCCTGGCGCGCCGCGCGCGCTTCGGGCGACGGATTGCGGCCGGCGATCAGCCGCTCGGCGACTTCATCCGTTGCGCCCGCGAGTTCCGGCACTGGCGGCTCGTGCGAAATGCCGCCGGAGCCGATCACCAGCACACGTTGGTCCGAACGCGCGAGGCGGCGGCCCAGTGCGTCGCCGAGCAGTCGCGCCCTGCGGCACGACGCCATGGGCGGCGCGACCGAATTGATGAACACCGGCACAACCGGATAACGGTCCAGTGCGCCCGTGAGAATCTCCAGCGCCTGCGCACAACCGTGGTCGACCTGCATCCGGTACGACACGGCGACGTCGACATCCGCGGCGAGCGTGGCTTCGGCGAGATCGAGCGCGGTGGCGGCGGGTACGGCAAGCTGCCCCGCCAGACTGCCGAAGTCACCGATCGCGCTCGCCGACGCGCCGATGCAGAACGGCGGCATCACGTCGTAGAAGAAACCGTTGTAGTGGTCCGGTGCGAACACGACGACGAGTTGCGGATCGAAAGCGGCCACACGTGCGCGCGCCGCCGCGTGAATCCGCGCGACTTCCGCGACAATGTCCGGCGCCGGGTCGCAATAGCCGCGGAGCGGCGTGTGCGAAAGACATTCGAGCAACATCGGCATATCAGGCTCCCGCCGCGATGGCGACATCGCTTTCGGACGCCTTCGCCGGCGTGCTCACCGCCGCCGTGGCGACGGCCCGCTCGCCGGTCTTCAATGTCAGCTTGACGGCAAGCTCGCCGATGCACGCCGACACCTGTTGCGGCGTGCACATACCCGCGACAAAACGATCGGGCCGCAGCAACACCACGGATTCCGGCACGCGCGAGAACCACTCTTTCAGACGGCCCTGCTCATCGCCGACGGCGATCACGCCGTCAGACACGTCGTCATGAAAAGCGAGCTGGGTGTCGGGTTTCGCGAGCACGAAGCAGCCGCCAAGGCGCTGCCAGGTTTCACGCGCGAGCGGCGACAAGCCGAACGTGGGATCCGAACCCCAGCCGATAATCGCGAAGCGATTGCCGAGCACGTCGTCGAGACGCGCGACGCTGCCGTCCAGCGTGCGCACGCGCGGCTGAATGAACATGCGCCCGACCGGCGAATGACACGACGGATCACGGCCATACACGAGGCGGCCGAGCAGCGACTCGCGCTTCTCGCTCATCAGCCCGAGCAGCCGGCCGGGCGCGGAATGACCGGAACGCTCCAGCATGCGAGCCAGAATGCCATGCTTGCGTTTGTGCTCCGCCAGCAGGACGACGCCCGTTTCATAGCGCGGCATCGGCTTGAAACGCATCTCCACGAAATAGCGCTTCATGGCGGGGACCACGTTGAAGGTCCGCACGAAGGCGTCGCGAAACTTGATGCCGAAGCGGCTCGTCGGCGCGAAAATGTCGCCGGCCACTTCGGACAGATGGATCATGGAGCGGGCGTGCGCGCGCCGCTCCGCCGTATAGGTGTCCAGCAACGCGTCGCCGGCGAGCTTTCTGACCACCATCGCCAGCTTCCAGCCGAGATTGCTCGCGTCGCGGATCCCGCTGTTGTAACCCTGCCCCTGCCAGACCGGCATGATGTGCGCGGCGTCGCCGGCCAGCAGCACGCGATCCACACGAAAGCGGCTCGCGAGGCGCGCATTGTGCGTATAGACGCGCTTGCGGATGTAGTCCACCTTTTGCGGATCGGCGACCACCTTGCGGATCAGCGCGGCCATGTTCTCCGGCTTCGACAGTTCCTCTTCGGTTTCGCCGGGCATCACCATGAATTCGAAGCGGCGAATGCCATGTGGCAGTGCGGCCGACACGTACGGCCGTTTCGGATCGCAATGCATGTAGACATGCGGCGAGCCGATCGGATCGTTGCGCACATCCACCACGATCCATTGATTCGGCTTGGTGCGTCCTTCGAACGGCACGTCGAGCATGCGGCGCACGAAGCTATTGCCGCCGTCCGCGCCGACCATGTACGACGCGCGTACTGTGCGGCGGCCGCCTTTCTCGTCCTCAGCTTCGATCGTCACGCCGGTCTGATCCTGCGTGAAACCGCTCACGCTAGTGCCAAATAGCACCTGCACATGCGGGAAGCGGCGCAGTCCTTCGTACAACACACGATCCGCGAGCGGCTGAATGAATGCATTGCGGCGTGACCAGCCGAACTCGTCGGTGCGCGGTTCGATCGACGCAAAGCAGTGACCGGTGTGCGTGACAAAGCGCATCCAGTGATCAGGCGTGGTGTGCGGCAACAGCACGTCGGCGAGGCCGACTGACTGGAACACCCGCAGCGCTTCATCGTCGAGGCCGATGGCGCGCGGGTAGTCGATGATCTGGTCGAGCTTTTCCAGCAGCACCACGCGCACGCCCTGCAAGCCCAGATAATTGGCAATCATCAAGCCGACAGGGCCGGCGCCGATAATCGCCACATCGGCGGACACGGTTTCGCTGCGGCCGCTCGCGGCCGCCAGATCAGTGGGTGGGAACATTCTGTCTCCTTTCTCGCGAACGGCACACGGCGCCGTCGCTTCAGATAGCGGACTTGTTTGGAATATTCAGGGAGGGCACGGCGTGACGATTGCGTATCGCCATGGCGAAAAGTCGCGCATGGGATGCGGCATCTCGCGTCTCCTTGAATCGTTGATTTGATCGCAGTCTAGGACTCGCACCGGATCGCCTCAACAATTTGTGAAAAATGTGCATACAATGCACATAGTTGATTTATTGAGGTTTTTCGGTGACGAAATATACGAGTGTGCGAGGTCTCGCGCGCGGCCTGCAAGTGTTGCAGGCGCTCAATTCCATGGACAGCGGCCGCGCCACCAGCCAGCAGATCAGCGACCTCACCGGCCTGCATCGCACCACGGCGCGGCGGCTGCTGGAAACGTTGATGGAGGAAGGATTCGTGCGTCGCAGCGCGTCGGACGACAGTTTTCGCTTGACGCTCCAGGTGCGTTCGTTAAGCGAAGGTTTTACGGACAACGAACGGATTGCGACGATTGCGCCGCCGATCATGGGGCAGCTATTGCAGCGCGTTGCGTGGCCTTCGGATCTGACCACGCCGGACGGCGACGCGATGATCATCCGCGAGACGACGCACCGTTTCAGTCCGCTCTCGTTTCACCGTTCGATGGTCGGGCGCCGCTTGCCGATTCTGCTGACCGCCGCGGGGCGCGCCTACTTTGCGATGTGTCCCGACGGCGAGCGCGAGGACATTCTCGACTTGCTGCGCTCAGGCGCGGGCGGTGAAGAACAGAAAGCCCTCGCCTCGAACGACAAATTGATAAAAAGCCTGGTCAAGCGGGTGCGCGCGGACGGCTTCGGCTCCAATCACGGCGACTGGTCCGCGCAAAGCAAGATCGGGGCGGTCGCGGTTGCGATCGTCTCGCGCGAACGTGTGCTGGGAAGTCTGAATGTGGTGTTTCTCTCGCGAGCAGTGACGCTCGCGGAGGCAAAACGGCGCTACGTGCCGGAGCTCCAGATCGCGGTGCGCGAAATGGTGGCGGAACTGGAGTCGCAGGACGAGCCAGAGGGAAAGAAGCCTGAGTGAGAAGATGCAGCGCCGCCGGGGGTTTCTTAGGGTTTACTACAGCCCGCAGAGCGTCTATTCTTCAGCGGAATACTTCGCCCACCCAACTACCGCAGATTGACCAAAAAACAGGCTTCTGTTCGACGGATTGAAACCCGCCCTGCCGGAGCACACTGTCATCATGCCAATCCCGCCAGGAGCCTGCGATGTCTTCCCGCCACGACAAAGATAACGAATTCGAAATCGGCTTGCCGGCTGTTTCGAGCACTGAATGGACCAGCCCGGTGCCGGGCGCCGACGCCGGAACGATGCGCGGATTGCACCTCGCGTCGGAAAGCGTGTTGTGCCTCGCGACGCAGACCTACGAAGCGGTGGCACGCGGCGACGCGGCAGGCGCGGAATCAGCGCGCGCATCGCTCGAACAGCAACTGGCGGTCGCCACGCGTTTGATCGACGAACTCCTGTTCGACGGCGCCGGTCCGCATACGACACATTGACCGGCGGCAGGCCGGGCAACACCAATCGCAGTCTCAACTTCTGATAACTGAAATGAGCGCTCTGACGGTAATTCTCTGCATCTGGTCGATGGTGGCCATTTGCGCCATTCTCTTCATTCGCGGCGCCAACCGGCGCATTGAGCGGCCCCGCAAAGCACCGCAAAAGCGGCCGGCGCGTTTTTCAATCGCGGAGTAACAGCCGGCCGGCGGCGTGGATCCGTTCTCGACGCCGGCTCATTTGAGTCCAAGCCGTTTGGCCAGGCGGTTCAGATTCGCCCGATCAAGGCCGAGTTCACGCGCGACGGCCGCCCAATTCTGGTTGTGACGCGCCAACGCGTCGAGCACGGTGGCTCGCTCGAACTCGGTCACCGCGCTGCGGAAGTCCCTGGTTTCGCTGCCTGCTGTATCGGCGGGTGTCTCACTTCTGGCTTCGTCTGGCGTGGACGACAGCGCCAGGTCGGCGGCGGTCAACGTCAGGATCCGACGGCGCTCCCGATTCGCGGCCAGTGCCTTGAGCGCGCTTCGCCCGATCAGATGCTCGAGTTCACGCACGTTGCCCGGCCACGGATAGCGCAACAGCATGGCTTGCGCATCCGCCGCGAGACGCAGGCTCAGCAGGCCGAGCCGCGAGCGATTCTCCTCAAGAAAAAAACCGGCAAGGAGCAGCACATCGCGGCCGCGCTCGCGCAACGGCGGCACGCGTAACGGATAGACGCTCAAACGATGGTAGAGATCGGCGCGGAACCGCCCCGCGCGCACCTCTTCGGCGAGATCGCGATTGGTTGCCGCGATGAGCCGCACGTCGACCTTGTGTTCGTGGTCCGAGCCGATTCGTTGCAGCTGGCCGTTTTGCAGGACCCGCAAAAGCTTGGCCTGCACCATAAGCGGCAACTCTCCCACCTCGTCGAGAAAAATCGTTCCGCCGTCCGCCAGCTCGAACTTGCCACGCCGGTCCGACGACGCGCCGGAGAACGCTCCGCGCACATGCCCGAACAGTTCACTCTCGACCAGCGTATCGGGTAGCGCAGCACAGTTCAGACTGATGAGCGGCTTGTTCGCCCGCGACGAAAGCGCATGGATCGCGTTGGCCACGAGTTCCTTGCCAACTCCGGTCTCACCGGTGATCAGCACGGTCAGATCACTGCCCGCCACGACTTCGATTTCCCGCACCAGTTGCGTGTGGGCTTCACTGCTGCCGATCATCTCGCGCCGGCTCTGGCTGCTCGCCTGCCGGTAGGCTTCGGCGCGGCGCCGCTCTTCCTCGCTGCTGCGCGCCAGCGTATCGATTCGCTCGACGACACTCACCGTGGCGGCAGCCAGGCTCAGAAACGCCTGCAACGACGCCATGTCGATGCTGTCGAAGCGCGCCGGATCCAGCGCATCGAGCGTGAGCAGACCCCATGGCCGGCCACGAACGAACAGCGGACATCCGAGGCAATCGTGAACTTCGAGATGCCCGGACGCGCCTTGCACGAGGCCGTCATAAGGATCCGGCAAATCGGAATCGGCGGCGAAACGCGTCGGCTCGGGCCGCGATAGAAGTTGCTCGAAGCGCGGGTGGTCACTGACACGAAAACGCCGCCCAAGCGTATCGCTGCTCAATCCGTCGATCGCGAGCGGCACGAGCGTGTCGCCCTCCAGACGCAACAAAGCGGCGGCATCGCCGGGAAACAGCGCCCGCAAGCTGCTGAGCAGGCGCCGGTAGCGCTCGCGGTCGGTCAGGTCGCGCGAAAGATCGAGGATCAGGGGCGTCAGGACGTCGAGTAAGTCTTGTGCAGTCAGATTGACTCCGGCAGGAGTCTTTCCGACCAAGGTCGAATTGACCATCATGGAATTCACATCATTGATTTAATTGCATTTTATACCTGGCACGAAACATGGATAGAAAAGCACGACAGTCGAAGCTGACTGACTATCCACCACCAACCAGGACTTCCTATGCTTTCCGCCGAACACCGCGCCATCGTCAAAGCCACCGTTCCTCTTTTGGAAAGCGGCGGCGAAGCGTTGACCACGCACTTCTACAACATGCTCATCAGCGAGCATCCGGAAGTGCGTCCCATGTTCAACCTCGCGAACCAGGCAAGCGGCGCGCAGCAACGCGCGCTGGCCAACGGCGTGCTGATGTACGCGCGCCA
Source organism: Paraburkholderia sp. RL17-380-BIE-A (assembly GCF_046028085.1). Classification (NCBI taxonomy): domain Bacteria; kingdom Pseudomonadati; phylum Pseudomonadota; class Betaproteobacteria; order Burkholderiales; family Burkholderiaceae; genus Paraburkholderia; species Paraburkholderia sp. RL17-380-BIE-A. The sequence goes on along the minus strand of NZ_JARESQ010000012.1, from coordinate 43,380 downwards.
CATCGATCAACTCGAACAACTCGGCGGACTGGTCTCGCAGATCATTAACAAGCACGTCGCGTTGAATATCCTGCCGGAGCACTATCCGATTGTCGGACAGTGCCTGCTCAGATCCATCCGCGAAGTGCTCGGCGCCGAAATCGCAACGGATGCGGTCATCGCAGCGTGGGCCGCCGCCTATCAGCAACTCGCCGATCTGCTGATCGGGCTCGAAGAAAAAATCTACGCCGAGCGGGAAGCGGCGCCGGGCGGCTGGCGCGGCACGCGGCTCTTTCGCGTCGCCCGTAAAGTGCGGGAGAGCGACGAGATCACGTCGTTCTATCTGCGCCCCGACGATAACGGCGAGTTACTCGCGTTTCATCCGGGACAATATATCGGCGTGCGGCTCACGGTCGACGGTGAAGAAGTGCGCCGCAATTACTCGCTCTCGGCCATGTCGAATGGCCGCGAATACCGTATCAGCGTGAAGCGCGAACCGAACGGAAAGGTATCGAACCATCTGCACACGCGCGTCAACGAGAACGACACGTTGGAACTGTTTGCGCCGGCCGGCGACTTCAAGCTCGAACACAGCGACAAGCCGCTGGTCCTGATCAGCGGCGGCGTGGGCATTACACCGACGCTGGCCATGCTGCAAGCCGCGCTGAATACCGATCGCACCGTCCACTTCATTCACTCCGCGCGTCATGGCGGCGTGCATGCGTTCCGCGACGCGATCGAGCAACTGGCCGCGCGTCATCCGAAATTGAAGCGTTTCTATTGCTACGAACAACGCCGCGCGAATGATGCCGACGCGCACGGCATCGGCTATCTCGACGAAACGCGTCTCGATGCGTGGCTGCCGGAAGCGCGCGACGTCGACGTCTATTTTCTCGGACCGATCGCGTTCATGAAGGCCGTCAAGAAGCACCTGAAAGCGATCGGCGTGCCGGAGTCGCAAAGCCGATATGAATTCTTCGGCCCGGCCGCGGCGCTGGAATAACCGCTAGTGAATGGGTCACGGTTGTGCCGGACATGCCGCTCAGCAAAGCGTCGCGCTTGTCACCCACGGCATGCTCCTGAAGCGCGCGATCATGGCATCCACCCATTCGCATTGCGCTTGCGCGAGTGCAATCGTGACCTCCTCGAAACCGCTGGCGGGCAGCGTCGTCACGTCGACCTTTTCGACGTTGCGGGAAAATGGCAGTAGCACCTGCCAGATGGCGGCAATGCGCGTACCGTGAAGTGCCGCGCGCACCACAAGTCGATAACGGCCTGAAGCGTGGGCCGTCAGCACTTTCAAACCGCTCTCAGAACCTTCTTGGGTCATGTCTTGCCCCTGCTGTGGACTTGGCTATTTCCGCGTTTGCCGCGGTATTCGGATGTCCGCTCGATTCTTACGCTTTACGATGACGTTTTGACGATGCCGCGCAGTCGCCTGAGCAAAGCGTCCGCATGCTCGCGATCAACTTTGGATATTTCGCGCTGATTCAGTATCGCCTCGATGCGCCGACGCCAATAACCCGGCTCGTTCACTAACGACGTGCAAGCCACCGAATCACCTTTTGAAGTCAATCTCTCAAGCGTTGTGACTATCGTTTCGATATGCAAAAGATCGTTCTTAAAAGACGCGTGACTTCCCATTACATTCCCGGCTAACTTAAAAGCGCCTTCGGATCGACCTTCGAACGAGTTGGCAAGCAATGCGATACCCATTTCGTCTCCGAATCGGCTGATCCGTCCTGCTTACAGGAAAGCGAAACAACAGGCCTGAAACGTTTCCGCCAGGCTGCATGAGCATTGCTGTTGGCTGATTGTCTTTATTTGGCGCGCGTCGGCACAGGGCTTGTCGGCTGACCTGCCTGCGCCATGGCAATGGCTTGCGCGGTGGCTTTGCGCATTGCGTCGTAGGCGGCGCCCGCGCTGGAAACCGCCGATTTGAAGACCGTGACCGCGACCTCGGAACCGGCCGGGGCATTGCGCGCAAAGTCGTCTACGACCGTCTGCATTCTTGCGTTGGACTGGGCGCAGCGATCTTCGAATACCTTCAGAAACTCGGCCTGCGCGTGATTCGCAATGCCAAGTACGTGACTGTTATAAGACAGCATTTTCTCCGCTGCCGGTCTCGCGTTACCGGCTTGCTGAACGAATAATTCGACGGGTGTCTTACCGGAGAATGCCAGTTGCCAGGCCTGTTCGCTCTCGGCGAGCGTGGCCTTGGCGGCCTGCAGGTTCAATCTGGTCAGGTCTTCAACATACTGGAATGTTTGCTGTACCAACGAAAACGCGACAGCAACATTGGCACTTTGCATCGAGATAAATTGATCTGGCGTCGAAAAAACCACTCTGCACTCCTTCGTTAAGCCCACAAATCGCTCGATACGAGGTGGGCGAAAACAGCTCGCAAGCATGCAGATGCTGACCCAACAGCCCCGGCCCCCTCGAATCGCTTCTGCCGTGCAGAATTAGATGAAACATTCTAACTTTGTTAAACCGGCGTCTGGCGTACTGTTTTGTAGGTAAATACCCCTGGTCGATCAGGGTGATTTGACTGAAGAATCGAGCGGTTTGGGACGGTGGTGAGTGCGGCTGTTTGGCAGCAGCGGCAGGTCGGTCAATGGGCAAATCACACTGGTCGGCGCGATGCGCACGAGCGCGTCATGCAGCGCGGCCGCGTCGAATAGATCGACGCGGCCGGCGTGGGGCGGTCAATCGCCCTCAGAACCGGGCGACGTCGATGATCGCATCGGCGAATGCTTTGGGCGCCTCTTGCGGCAGGTTGTGCCCGATACCGCCGCCGATGTTCCGGTGCGCATACTTGCCGGTGAACTTCTTCGCGTACGCGGCCGGTTCGGGATGCGGCGCGCCGTTCGCGTCGCCCTCCATCGTGATGGTCGGCACCGTAATGACCGGTGCCTGGGCGAGGCGCTTCTCCAGCGCGTCGTATTGCGCTTCGCCCTTGACCAGCCCCAGACGCCAGCGATAGTTGTGGATCACCACCGCGACGTGGTCCGGATTATTGAACGATTCCGCCGAACGCTCGAAGGTTGCATCGTCGAAATCCCATTTCGGCGATGCCGTATGCCAGATCAGCTTGTTGAAGTCGTGGCGGTTCGCTTCGTAGCCCGCATAGCCGCGCTCCGTGGCGAAGTAGAACTGATACCACCATGCCAGTTCCGCCTTCGGCGGCAACGGCGTCCGGTTGGCTTCCTGACTGCCGATCAGATAGCCGCTCACCGACACCATCGCCTTGCATCGCTCCGGCCACAGCGCCGCGATGATGTTCACCGTGCGCGCGCCCCAGTCGAAGCCGCCGAGAATCGCCTTGTCGATCTTCAGCGCATCCATCAACGCGATGATGTCCACGGCGACGACCGCCTGCTGGCCATTGCGGGGCGTGTCAGCCGACAGGAACCGCGTCGAGCCGTAGCCGCGCAGATACGGCACGATGACCCGGTAGCCGGCGGCGGCGAGCAACGGTGCGACTTCGACGAAACTGTAGATGTCGTAGGGCCAGCCGTGCAGCAGGATCACCACGGGTCCATTCTGCGGGCCCGCTTCCGCATATCCCATGCTGAGCGTCCCGGCGTTGATCTGCTTCAGGTTATCGAAGGACGTGACGCGCGATCCCGCCTTCGTGCCGCTGGACTGCGCGTGGGCGAGTCCGCTCAGCCCGAGTTCCATCAGGCTGAGGCCCGCAACGGCCGTCCCCAGCAAACGACGACGCCGATCATTGATCTGTTCAGACATGGCTATTCCCCTTATGTGCGAGTGCGTTGAGCCAGATGAACCGGCCTGGAAGCATTAAACCTTCCGTACGTATCTGGCTTGTGTCGCCAATGTCCGCGAATGAAACGTCATGTATCGGGCCGCGGAGTGGATACATTGCGATACACAGAAAACGGGCCCGACCAGTCCGTAACGGGATGATCCAGATCAAGTTGTCCCATCGGTAGCGTCGGTTATAAGTATTTGCAGGATAAGCGCTTCAGGATCCGGTCGCGGGTCCGGTCTTGACGCATGCAACGCGTCGACTCGAACGTCATCGCTCGCCTGCCCGGCGAGCGCGATGCGCATTGCGTAGTCGACGCCAGCACAGGCCATTGCCTCGATCGAAGCATCCCACCGAATTCACCAGACTCAGACGCTCTCATGTTCTCATCGTCGCACTCACGACCGCCGCCAGCAACACGCCGCTCGCCTCACTGCGGCACAGGGTTCGCATCGACGCTCGTACTGGCGGCGGCGCTCAACCTGGGCGGATGCATGTCGCTCGCGCCGTCCTATGTGCGTCCCGCGCTGCCGGTTCCGGATACGTGGGCCACCGCTCCGTCCGCCGACGCTCCAGCACCCGCCGACGGCACATCGCCAACGGTTCAGATCGACTGGCGCAGCTACTTTCCCGACGCCCAACTGCAGGCCTTGATCGAGCAGGCGCTCAGTGGAAACCGCGATCTGCGCATTGCCGTGAGGCGTGTCGAAGAAGCGCGTGCAACCTACGGCATCCGCCGCGCCGATACTTTTCCGACGATCGCCGCCGGCGGCTCCTATGTCCGTTTCCGCGCGCCCGGCGTGTTGCTGCCAGGCGGAAGTATCGACGCCGAGGCGTATCAGGTCGGACTAACCGAAAGCAATTGGGAACTCGACTTCTGGGGCCGCGTGCGCAGCCTGAAAGACGCAGCCCTCGAAGAATTTCTGGCGAGCGACGCCGCGCGCCGTGCGGCCACCCTCAGCGTGATCGCGAACGTCGCGGACAATTACCTGCTGCTGCGCGAACTCGATGAGCGCATTGCCGCGGCGAGGGAGACGATCGCGAGCCGTTCGGAATCGCTGCGCATCTTCCGCCGACGCTTCGAAGTCGGCGCGATCTCGAAGCTGGATCTCAGGCAGTCGGAAATTCTGTTGCAGCAGGCGCAGACGCTGGTTGCGCAGCTCGAACAGTCGCGCGCCACTCAGGCCCACGCGCTCGCCGTACTGGTCGGCGCACCCGCCCCGTTGCAGCCTGCCCCGCTGGACGACGCGAGCGTGTACGCGGACCTGCAGGCAGGACTGCCGTCATCGTTGCTGGAAAGGCGTCCGGACATCGTCGCGGCGGAACACCGGCTGCGCGCCGCCAATGCGAATATCGGCGCAGCGCGCGCGGCGTTCTTTCCACGCGTCACGCTCACCGGTGCCGTCGGCTCGACGAGCACCGATCTGCATAGCCTGTTCGCGTCGGGTAGCGGCGCGTGGATCTTCATGCCCAACATCTCGCTGCCCATCTTCGACGCCGGGCGCAATCGCAACAATCTGGAACTCGCCAAGGCCCGCGAAGGCGAAGCGGTGGCGCAATACGAAAAGACCATTCAGGAAGCGTTTCGCGACGTAGCCGACGCGCTCTCGGCGAGAGAGTGGCTTGCCGCGCAGGTTCAGGCGGAAACCGACACGCTGGTCGCGCAGTCCGAGCGGGCGCGCCTTGCCAGGCTCCGGTACGACAACGGCGCGACGCCCTTTCTTGAAGTGCTCGACGCACAGCGCGACCTGCTCAACGCTCGACAGCAGCTGATCCAGACGCGCCGCGCCTTGCTCGCGAGCCGCGTCGCGCTGTATGCCGCGCTCGGTGGAGGCGTGCAGGACGCGGAAACGATGCCCTCGCCTTCAGCCGCTGACATCACACTCAAACAAGGCCCATTGCCATGAGCCCCAGCAGAAAGAAACAGATAGCCGCCGTTGCCCTACTGGCCGTGATCGTTGCGGCCTCCTACTACGCGTGGACGATGGTGCACGACTCGGGTCCCGCGGCAGGTTTCGTGAGCGGCAATGGCCGCATCGAGGCGACCGAAATCGACGTGGCGACCAAACTGCCTGGCCGTGTCGAAACCATTACCGTCGACGAAGGCGACTTCGTCAAGGCGGGACAGCCGCTTGCGACGATGCAGGTGACCGTGCTCGACGCGCAACTCGCCGAAGCCCGCGCGCAGCATCAGCAGGCGATCAACACCGCGCTCAGCATCGAAGCGCAGGTCGTGCAGCGGCAGAGCGACAAGGTGGCAGCCGAAGCCGTGGTCTCCCAGCGCGAAAGCGAACTCGACGCCGCGCGCCGCAAACTGGCGCGCTCGGAAACCCTGTCGCGCGACGGCGCGTCCTCCATGCAGGAACTCGACGACGATCGCGCCCGCGAGCGCGGCGCGCAAGCCACGGTGCGCGCCGCGAGCGCTCAGGTCACCGCAGCCCAGGCCGCCGTCGATGCAACGCGCGCGCAACTCGTCGCCGCGCATTCCGCGGAGCATGCGGCGCTCGCGACCGTGGCGCGTGTGGAAGCCGACATCAGCGACAGCCAGTTGACGGCGCCACGTGACGGCCGCGTGCAATATCGGATCGCCGAGGCCGGCGAAGTGCTCCCAGCGGGTGGCAAGGTCCTGAATATCGCCGATCTTTCCGATGTCTACATGACGTTCTTCCTGCCGGAGACGGTAGTCGGCAAGGTCGCGCTCGGCGCCGAAGTGCGCGTGATACTCGATGCGGCGCCCAACTATGTGATTCCCGCGACCGTTTCGTTCGTGGCCAGCACCGCGCAGTTCACGCCGAAGACCGTGGAAACCACCAGTGAGCGCCAAAAACTGATGTTCCGCGTCAAGGCGAGGATCAACCGCGAACTGCTGCTCCAGCATCTGAAGCTCGTCAAGACAGGCCTGCCGGGTGTCGCCTGGATCAGGATCGATCAGCATGCCGCGTGGCCCGCTTCGCTCGCGATCAAGGTGCCGCAGTGAAAGGCGCAGTGAGTGGCGCGATGACGGCAGACACCCCGCCGGTCGTCCGGCTGCGCAACGTCGCGCTGCGTTACGCGAAGACCGTTGCGCTCGACAACCTCACGCTGGATTTTCCCGCAGGCCGCATGACCGGGCTGATCGGCCCGGACGGCGTCGGCAAGTCCAGCCTGCTGGCGCTCGCCGCGGGCGCCCGCGCCATTCAGCAAGGCGCCGTCGAAGTGCTGAATGGCGACATGCGCTCGCGCCGGCACCGCGCGCTCGTCTGCCCTCGTATCGCCTACATGCCGCAGGGTTTGGGCAAGAATCTGTACCCGACGCTGACGGTCGAGGAGAACCTGCAATTCTTCGCGCGGCTCTTCGGCCACGATGCCGCCGAGCGCCGCCAGCGCATCGACTCGCTGACTCGCAGCACCGGCCTTCAGGCGTTTCTCGCGCGGCCGGCGGGCAAACTGTCCGGCGGCATGAAACAGAAGCTGGCGCTCTGTTGCGCGCTGATCCACGACCCCGATCTGCTGATTCTCGATGAGCCGACCACCGGCGTCGATCCGCTCGCTCGCGCGCAATTCTGGAATCTGATCGCGCGTATTCGCGCGGGCCGCCCCGGCATGAGCGTGATCGTCGCGACGGCCTACATGGACGAAGCTCAACGCTTCGATTCGCTCGTCGCGATGGACGCGGGCCGGATCCTCGCGACCGGCGAGCCGCGCGCCCTGCTCGCGCGCACGAACAGCGACACACTGGAAGCGGCGTTCATCGCGTTGCTGCCCGAGGAACGGCGCCGCGGTCACCAGCCGGTCGTCGTTGAACCACTGCCCGCCGATGCCGCGGGCGAGCTCGCCATCGAAGCCCGCGATCTGACCATGCGCTTCGGCGATTTCGTCGCGGTCGACCACGTCAGCTTTCGCATTCGCAGCGGCGAGATCTTCGGCTTTCTCGGCTCCAACGGTTGCGGCAAGTCGACCACGATGAAAATGCTAACCGGCCTGCTGCCCGCGAGCGAAGGCACGGCCAGGCTGTTCGGACGCGAAGTCGATCCCAACGACATCGACACGCGCGCCCGCGTCGGCTACATGTCGCAGGCATTCTCGCTGTATGGCGAACTGACGGTTCAGCAGAACCTGATATTGCATGCACAGCTCTTTCATGTGCCGCCAGAGGCGATCGCCGCCAGAGTCGACGAGATGGTGAGCCGCTTCGGCCTCGACGAAGTACGCGACGCGTTGCCCGACAGCCTGCCGCTCGGCATGCGGCAACGCCTCTCGCTGGCCGTCGCCATGGTGCACAAGCCCGAGCTGCTGATACTCGACGAACCGACTTCAGGCGTCGACCCCGTCGCTCGCGACAATTTCTGGCAGTTGATGATCCAGCTCGCCCGCCGCGACAAGGTCACGATCTTCATCTCGACGCATTTCATGAACGAAGCGGAGCGCTGCGACCGCATCTCGCTGATGCATGCCGGCCGCGTGCTCGCGACCGGGTCGCCGGCCGAACTCGTACGCTTGCGCGGCGCGGCGACGCTCGAAGAGGCCTTCATCGGCTACCTGGTCGAAGCGGGTGCCGACAAGGCGGAAGAAGGCGGCAGCGTCGAAGCCACGATCGAAGTGCCGGCAAGCGCGAGCGAATCCGGCACGGGCGCGCTGCCCGAGTCGCCGAACCGCTCACGCCCGCGCGCCTTCAGCCTGAGCCGCGCGCTCACCTATATGTGGCGAGAGGCGCTCGAACTGCGCCGCGACCCTGTGCGCGCCACGCTCGCCCTGCTCGGTTCGCTGGTGTTGATGCTCGTGATGGGCTATGGCGTGAGTCTCGATGTCGAAAGTCTCACCTACGCCGTCCTCGACCGCGACCAGACTGAACTGAGTCACGACTATGCGCTGAACATGTCGGGCTCACGCTACTTCGTGGAACAGGCCCCGCTCAGCGACTACGACGAGTTGGACAAGCGCATGCGCGGCGGCAAGCTGTCGCTCGCGATCGAAATTCCGCCGCACTTCGCACGTGACCTGGAGCGCGGCACGCCCGTGCAACTCGGCGTGTGGATCGACGGCGCCATGCCGCAGCGCGCGGAAACCATCCGTGGCTATGTGCTCGGGCTCCATCAAGCCTGGCTGATGGAGCAGAGCATTCACCGGCTCGGCATGACGCCCGCGCCGCAGGTCAACATCGAGACGCGCTTTCGCTATAACCCCGACGTGAGGAGCGCGCCCGCGATGGTGCCCGCGATCATCCCGCTGCTGCTCCTCATGCTGCCGGCCATGCTGACCGCGCTGGCGGTCGTGCGGGAGCGTGAGCTCGGCTCGATCATCAATCTGTATGTCACACCGGTCACGCGCAGCGAGTTCCTGATGGGCAAGCAGGTGCCCTACGTGTTACTAGCCGTGCTCAATTTCCTGCTGATGACGCTGCTGGCGCGGATCGCTTTCGGCGTGCCGGTCAAAGGCAACTTCCTGACGCTGCTCGCCGCCGTGCTGGTGTACAGCATCGTCGCGACCGGCATCGGCATGCTGGCATCCACGTTCACCCGCAGCCAGATCGCCGCCATCTTCCTGACGATGATCGGCACGCTCATTCCCGCGATCCAGTTCTCCGGCCTGATCAATCCGCTGTCGTCGATGGAAGGCAGCGGGCGGATTATCGGCTCCATCTATCCGGCGACCTACATGTTCACAATCAGCCGCGGTGTCATCAACAAGGCGCTGGGATTCGCCGATCTTCAGGCGCAATTCTGGCCGCTCCTTGCCGCCATACCGGTGGTTCTCGGCTTGACCACGGCGTTGCTCAAGAAGCAGGAGACCTGACTGTGCGCCGCCTCTCGAACATCTACCGCCTCGGCGTCAAGGAACTGTGGAGCCTGTGGCGCGACCCGACCATGCTCGTGCTGATCGCCTACACCTTCACGGTGGCGATCTATTCCGCCGCTACCGCACAACCCGACACGCTGCATATGGCGCCGATCGCGATCGTCGACGAAGACGCCTCGCCGTTGTCCGCCCGCATCGCCTCGGCGTTTTTCCCTCCGCAGTTCGGCATTGCGCGCCTGATCACCCCCGCGCAGGTCGACCGCGGGCTCGATACGGGCGAATACACGTTCGCGCTCGACATTCCGCCGAACTTCCAGCGCGACGTGCTGGCCGGAAGATCCGCATCGATCCAGTTGAATGTCGACGCGACCCGCATGAGTCAGGCGTTCACGGGCAGCAGCTACGTGCAGCAGATCGTGACCGACGAGATTGCCGGATTTGCGGCGCGCTACCGCGACACCGCCGCGCCGCCCGTCGATCTCGCCGTGCATATGCGCTTCAATCCGAACCTCGATCAGACCTGGTTCGGCGCGCTGATGGAAATCATCAACAATGTCACGATGCTGTCGATCATCCTCACCGGCGCCGCGCTGATCCGCGAGCGCGAACACGGCACGATCGAACATCTGCTCGTCATGCCGGTCACGCCGGCAGAGATCATGCTGGCGAAAATCTGGTCGATGGGGCTCGTGGTCATGGTGGTGGCCACGGCCTCGTTGACGTTCGTGGTGCGCGGCGCGCTGCATGTGCCGATTGAAGGCTCGGTGGCCCTGTTCATGGTCGGCACCGCGCTGCATCTGTTCGCCACGACCTCGATGGGCATTTACATGGCGACGCTCGCGCGCAGCATGCCGCAGTTCGGCATGCTGGTGGTCCTCGTGCTGCTGCCTTTGCAAATGCTGTCCGGAAGCATCACCCCGCGGGAAAGCATGCCGAAGATCGTGCAGGACGTTATGCTTTTCGCACCCACGACTCACTTCGTCGAGCTTGGGCAGGCCATCCTGTATCGCGGCGCCGGCCTCGATGTCGCGTGGCGGCCGTTCCTGATTCTGATCGCGATCGGGTCGGTTCTGTTTGCAATGGCATTGCAGCGTTTTCGCAGAACCATCGGTCAGATGGCCTGACTTGCATGCTTGGGCCGACGCACGCCAGACGACCCTCGTGCCCCGCACACATGCCTGATGCGGCAGAAAAGCTCAGGCGCGATTTTTCTCCTCGAAATGCGGCTGCCGCGCTGTCACAAGGGATAGTTCGGCGAGGAATGCGCATGCCGCGTCGAGGAGATCGTCGAACGAAAGCAGCCCGACCAGTTCACCCGACTCGCTGACCACCGGCATGCGCCGTATGGCATGCAATCGCATCCGCTTGACGAGTTGCCACACGTCTTCCCCCTCGTACGCGACGATGAGCGGTGAGGACATGACATCGCCGACGAAAAGCCCGAACGCATCGACTTCACGTGCTACGACCGCCAGCACGATATCGCGGTCGGTCAGCACGCCACGGGCATGAAGCTTTCCATCCGCGCTCGTCTCCACGGCCACGACATCGCCCACGTGACGATCGCGCATGATCCGGCATGCTTCCAGCACGGTCGTGTTCAGTCCGCACGTCACAACGTTTCTTGTACAGATATCGCCCGCATTCATTTTCCGTATCCTCCCGAGAAGAGAGTCCATGACTCGCCGGGACTCAATCCAATTCAGATTAGCCGGATGAACGAACCAACCATTGACTACAGTCAACTGAGAGAGTGTCCGAATGGCCGATACGCGAACGCACGCGCGATACCGCGTTGCACCACGCGGCACGCCGCTCGACAACTGCAACTACGAATGGGTTGATTTGCATCAATCGCCCTTCGAACATGGCGCCTGAGATGGGTTCAACCGACGCAATACTGCGTCGCCCTCGAAGCGCCGTGTCGCGGCGATATCAAACAGTGCCTTGCGTGTCTAACGCCGAATGACGCGCAGGCTCGCCTAACTCCCGCGAGCGCGTTTTACATGCGAGCGCAACAAGTCGATCTCGTCGAGCAGATCGAGCGCCAGCGCGACACCCGGAGGATTGATCTGGAAGTCGTGCGCCAGCCGCTGCGCAGTCTGCACGCGCCGCAGCGCGGCGCCGCTGAAGCGCCATTCCTGCGGCCGCTCGCCCGTGGGCTCGAACACGCCTTCAGCCACCCAGAGCGTCAACTCCTCCTCCGATGCCCCGCTCACCCGGCTCAATTCGACCAGCGTGAACTCCACGTTCTCATCGACAATCTGGCCTTGCAAATAGGTCGTCGTAGTCGTCTCTTTCACGATGATCACCGATAGAAGTGTGCGCGCGGATCGAAATTGAACGCCTGCCGCATCGCATCGTAAGCGGCCTTCGCTGCGTCGCTATCCGCCGGCGGCAGGACGATGTTCAGAATCACATACAGATCGCCAGGCGGGTTGGCCGGAATGCCCTTGCCTTTGAGCCGCAAGCGCCTGCCGCCGGCAGAACCCGCCGGCACCGTCATCTCGACGGAACCATCGGGCGTGGGCACGGTAACCTGCGCGCCGAGCGCGGCCTCCCACGGAGCCACCGGCAAGTCGAGCGAGACGTCGCGGCCGTCCACGTGAAAGCGCGGGTGTTCCCGAAAGGCGATTTCCAGGTAGAGGTCGCCGGCCGTTTCGGGCGTGGCGCCCGCGGCGCCCTGGCCGCTCAGCCGCAGATGCTGGCCCGCGCGAATCCCCTTCGGAATGGTGACATTGAGCGTTCGCGTTTCCAGCGAAACATGGCCTTGCGGATCGACTACCGGCATTTGCAAAGAAATCGCGCGCTGCGCGCCGCGATACGCGTCTTCGAGATCGATCAGCACCTTGGCGTGATGGTCTTCGCCGCGCGCGTCGAAAGGCCGCTGCCGAGGATGCGCGCCACGCGCACCGCGCGCGCCGCCGAACATCTTCTCGAAGATATCGTGGAAATCGGCCTGCTCGCCGGCCTCGTTGCCCGCGCCACTGAATTCGAAACCCTCGTCCCAGTTCGGCGGCGGCTGGAATTCCTGGCCGTTGCGCCATTCGCTGCCCATGCGGTCATAGGCCGCGCGCTTCTCCGGGTCCTTGAGCACCTCGTAGGCTTCGCCCAGCTCCTTGAAACGATCTTCGGCGTCGGCATGCTTGCTGACGTCCGGGTGATACTTGCGCGCGAGCTTCCGATACGAACGTTTGACGTCATCCTGAGACGCGCTTCGCTCGAGACCCAGGACTTCGTAATAGTCTTTGTATTTCATACTGGCGGCAGACCCATGAGGGATGGGAGCGGCAATGGGTATCCATCGCGTGACGATTACGGACTGACTTTATACCAATCCGGCCGGGCCAGCAAAATTGCGCGTTCGCTACACCGCTTCGGGTCAAAGCGGGAAAGGCGGTCTGCAAGAAGTCGTCGCCGCTATCCGCCGGGGAGCGCTTTAAAGGCGAAGAAAAACATCTGTTCGTGAACCGCCGTAGCGACGTTTCGCACACGCTCAAGCACGCGTCCGTGCATTCCGAGTTAGCGACGTATCAGCGATTCGGCCCGGATACGCAGCGGCCTGCGCACCCGAAGCGTACCCCCTACCCGTGCCGTTATCCGGCCTGCATCAGCTTTCTCGTTTCCGCGAGACTTTCGGTGCCCCGCTTCGTGATGATGGCCATTGCGTCCACCTGCGACTTGCGCGCCATCTCGGCAAGCTCCTTCATATCGGCAAGCGACTTCTGATAAGCGTCGTTCAACAATGCTGCCTGCCGGCCAGGATCCGACGCGTGAGCGCCGCCGGCCCCCAAGGCTTTGGCCGATTCCTGGATGCCCGCCATTGCCTCGGTCACGATCTCGGTCTGCCTGCGCACGAGCGCCTGCATGGCCAATTGCGCCGCTTCGCTCGCCTCGACGAGAGCCGCCATGTCCTTGCGCCGCGACTCGATGATCGGCGCCATATCGAACCCTGGGATCTTGAATTCCTGCATCATTCTCGTCATGTCGGCGATGGGGTTGGTTTCAGTTGCCATGCTTGTCTCCAGTGAAATGGGGGGATCGACGCGTGAGCGTCGATCGTTATCCCGTGGGTCATGCTTCAGGCCGCGATCGCCGTCAGTTGGTCGACGGCCTCACGCTAGCCAATGGTGATTCGCTTAGAACAGGGACTCATCCTGCGCGAGTTTCGCGAGAGTGAAGATGACGGTGCACGCAATGGCGAGGAAAATCGGTACGGTGCCGTACCGGGACGTTGCCCGGGACGTGGGGTAGATCAACCTCTGCCGATATCGAACGGCTCGATCCCGAGGCATCGCCTGTTATGCGGCCGGCACAATGTGCGTTTTGCGATTCACGAGCAGCGGCGCCGCGCGGCTCAGCATGAACATCTCACCACCGATTGCAAGCTTCATCGCTTCGCCCATTTCCAGCGTTACACGAATGCCGTCACTCGCCTCACCCATGCTGATCCGCAGATGACGACCTCGCCATTGCATCGCGAAGGCAACGTTCTTCCACGACGCGGGCAATGCCGGGGTCAGACATAGATGGTCATCGGCAAGCGACACGCCCGCGAAACCCAGTATCGCCATCATCCACATGCCACCGAGGCTGGCAATGTGCACGCCCCCCTCCATGGCGGCATGCGTGTCGTCGAGATCGATGGCTGAGGTTCTGCGAAAACAGTCGAGCGCCGCTTCGCACTGACCCAGTCTGGCAGCGACTAAGCCATGCATGGCGCGACTCAACGAACTGCCATGACCGCAGCGCGGCGCATAGTAGTTGAAGTTCGCCACAGCGGCGTCGCCAGGAAACTCTTCAGGCAGCAGCGCCAGCAGGGCGACGACATCGGCCTGTTTGGCAAGCTGGGATCGCTGGATGCGCTCGCGGCCCAGCACGACGTCGATCGGCACTGAACGCGCCGCATAGGCGGCGATGTCGATGTCTTCGAGCGCGAAGAATCCCGCGAACTGCTCGAACAAACCGGTGTTCGAATCAAAGCCCGTGACTATCGCCTCGGCAACCGTGCTCCAACGTTGCAGTTCGGCTTCGTCGAGATTGAGTTGCTCCGACAGACGTTGCCAACTCTCCGGCCAGCGTGCACGCAGTAATGCCGCAGTCTCGACGGCACGCCGGATATTCCAGCGCGCCATCACGTTCGTAAAGGCATTGTCATCAATCGATTCGTGATATTCATCCGGACCGATCACGCCGCGAATATGACAATGGCCGTCCGCTTCCCTCTTCGCGCGGCTCGCCCAGAAGCGTGCCGTCTCCAGAAGAATCTCGGCACCGGCCTCTCGGAGGAACGCGTCATCTCCGGTGGCCCGCCAATATTGCCAGACGGCGTACGCAACGTCCGCGCTGATGTGCTGTTCCTGCTTACCGCATTTGACATCCACCAGCTTCCGATCAGGGCCGACAACTTGAGCAGGGCACGCCTCCGCGCCGGTATCGGCGGACTCCCACGCATACAACGCACCCTGCCAGCCCATTACCGCGGCTTTCCCCCGCGCCCCGGCGAGCGTGTGAAAGCGATACATCAACAGCGCCCTTGCTGCCTCGGGCCACGTCAGCGTGTAAAACGGCAACAGATGGATTTCCGTGTCCCAGAAGACATGTCCGTGATAGTCGTCGCCCGTCAGCGCCCGCGCGGCGATCGAAACGTCGTCGTCGGCTGGATTGGCCGCGCCGTTCAGATGGTAGAGCGCGAATCTAAGAGCGCGTTGCGCGCGCGAATCGCCGTCGATCTCGACGTCGCTGCATGCCCAGCGCTCTTCCCAGGCCGTCTCGTGCGCCGCTATCACGGCCGGCCAGCCGAGGGTCTGCGCGGAGTTCAAAGCGGCCTGCGCGCTGCGAGCGGGATCGATAGCTTCTTTGCCTGCGCGTGCCATGGCGACCGTCCGCGCGAGACAGACGACCTGCCCCGGGGTCGAGGTCCACTTCCACGACCATTGCGACGGGCCGCATACGGTAGGAGAAACGAGCTGGTGGTCGATCTGCAGCGATACCGCGGTGGCCATTGCGAGGCGTGTGCCGGAGGAGGCCGCGCGCCACACGCTAAGGCCCTGCTCCGCGCGTTCGGACACGAGACCGATATCCACTGCATCGATCGACGCTTCGAGCGTCACCTCGATCCCGCCCTGCTCCATTTCCAGCAGGATGATCTGCATTCCAATCGCGCGCTGGCTGAGAGACGTCATATGGAAACTGCGCAACTTGACGCCAAAAGCGGACGCGTTCGACAGGCGCGCCTTGCTGATCAACGCACCGCGGCGCATGTCGAGAATCCTCTCCTGCCGCGCTTCGTCATGATCGTGATGAATCAGAGGCTGCCCTTGCAGCAGAAGCCGGACTTTCAGCCAATCGGGCGCGACGGCGAGCTTGGGAATGCCAGGTTCTTCACTGGCCGTATCGAAGAGTCCCGCGACGAGGGTCCGCGAGGTGGCCACCCAGCGGCCGCCACGGTGTATCGCGCGCGCGCCGCGCACACCGAAAAAGCCGTTACTGATCGCGAAGCGCGCGGCGCGGCTGCGCTCAAGCAACGAGTCGTAGCCACCTTCGGCCACGATCCAGCTCGAATCGGCGGTTGGGCGCATCACTTCATCCAACTGTTCAGGACTTTTCATGAATCCGCCGGCAAAGCCTTCCACGAGACAGTTGATCGAGATCAACTTCGTCCAGACTGGTCACGACGAGATCGGCGCCTGCCGCCCGCAGCGAGGTCGCGTCGTGCAGGCGCGCGACGCCAAGTGCCGCCATGCCAGCGGCGCGGGCGGCCTCGATACCAGCCGGCGCGTCTTCGACCACGAAGCAGTGCTCAGGCACGGCGGGCAGCTCCGCGGCAGCGAGCAGGAATATCGCCGGATCCGGCTTGCCGGCAGGCAAATCGCGGCCGCACACATTGGCGCCGAATACATCGAACAGGCTGTGGTGATCGTCGAGCGGGATGCGCTGTATCATGTCGTTCGCGTTTTTCGAGGACGACGCAACGGCAATCGGAAAACCCAGCGTCCTCACCGCATTGACGAAGCGAAGCGCGTCCGCGAAGGCGGACACGGCTCCTGCGCCGATCAGCGCCTCCAGCCGCCTCTGCTTGCTCTCTGCGTAGGCTTCGGCACGTTGTGCGGCATTCGGGACCCCCAGCGCTTGCAGCGCGGCAAGCGCGCCGCTGAACCGTGGCTTGCCGGCCACCTGGGATTGATAGATCGCCGTGGTGAAGCGTGCTGGGTCGGCGAAGCCTGTGAGCGCTTCGCGCCAGGCTCGTTCATGGGGCGACGCGAGCAGCACGCCGTCGACATCGAAAATGGCGGCGGAGAGTATGCGATGGGGATCTGGCGGCGGGGCTCGGGATTGGCGGACTGTCATGCGTGGCATTTGTCCAGAGTGATGGCGGGCGGTCGCAATCTGCCGCGCCTGGCTACGTTTGACGCAACGAATCGCGTCGTGTCTGGATGCACAATAGCCGACAAACGCTCGACGGGTCAGGAAAACATTCAAGCCCGCAAAATCCTGCTCGATGAATCGAGGCGCTTCAAACCTCAAAGACGACAACTGACCCTTAGCGTCGCAATCAGGCCAGGGGTATTGTCAGCAAACTCCAGCGATCCGCGGTGCAGCGTCGCCACCGCCTTCACAAGCGCCAGGCCAAGCCCCACGCCGGGGGTTCCGCGACTTGCGTCGCCGCGATAAAAACGCTCGGTCACCTTGGGCTTTTGCGCGTCCGGAATGCCAGGACCGTCGTCCGCCACCGAGATCGAGATCATGTCGCCGTGGCGAATCGCAACCACTTTGGTTTCACCACAGTCCGGCGCAAACTTCAGCGCGTTGTCAATCAGATTGCCGATCGCTTGCGCCAGCAAAAGCTGATCGGCCACGGCCGTGAGATCGTCCCCGCATTCCAGCGACAACGCGACCCCGCGCAATTCAGCTACAGGTTGATAAAATTCAACGGCATCCGAAACAATCGTCTTCAGATCGCACGGCGCAAAACCCGAGCGCCTGACACCCGCGTCGATTTCGGCAAGACGCAATAGCGCGTTGAAGATACTGATCACCCGGTCGACATCCGACAGCGCCACCTCCAACTCCGGCAGTATCTCCTCATTGCCCAGCCGTTTCGACGTGCGAGTCAGCACTTCGAGCCGCGCACGCAATTCGGTCAACGGCGTGCGCAAATCATGAGCAATGGCATTCGACACGTTGCGCACACCATGAATCACTTCGATCAGCGCCTCTTCGGCCTGCTTGCGGGTCTTCACTTCCTGTTGCAACTGGACATTGTGCTTTTCCTGCAATTGCTGCAACGCCCGCAGTTTCAGGTGCGTATCCACTCGCGCGGCCAATTCTTCCATCTGCAACGGCTTGGTAATGTAGTCCACCGCGCCTGCACGAAAGCCCGTGATCTTATCCTCGGTACGCGTCAGGGAAGTCATGAAGATCACCGGAATGTCGCGGGTTTTCTCCATCGCCTTGAGTCGCCGGCAAGTTTCGAAACCGTCGAGTCCCGGCATCATCACGTCGAGCAGGATCAAATCGGGTTGCGCCAGTTCCGCACGCCGCAATGCCTCCATGCCATCGCGGGCGATCGCCACCCTCAGGTTATTGCTCTCCAGACATTCGACCACCAGCCCGAGATTGGCGGGCGTGTCGTCAACCACGAGCACAACGGGCGTATCGGTATCGAATGGTTCGGCTAAGCTCACGAGTTGATATCCAGATGTTGTTCTATCAGCGATAGCAAGGCTTGCGACTCGTAGCCTGCTGCCAGACGGCGCACCAGCGCCGCAAAGGGTTCATAACGGCTGTCGAGGCTGACGAGACGATCCGCATGACGCACGATGTCGCGCATCGACCCCAGCAACGCAAAGCGATGCAGCACGGCCAGCTCATCGCGCGGCGGCGCGATCGGCGCTGCGTCCGCTCCGACGGGCGTTGGACGAATCGTACATTTCAAGCAGAGTAGCGCGGCGATCTCCTTCAACAGCCGGTCGAGATCGAGTGGCTTCTCGAGAAAGACGTCCGCGCCCGCACCGAGGTTCGCCTGCGCATTGCGTTGCGATGCGTCCGCGGACACGGCGATCACCGGCACATGACGCAACTCCTCCGAGGCGCGAATATGCCCGAGCATTTCGATGCCGCCCATCACCGGCATGATGGTGTCGAGCAGGATCAGGTCGGGCGGCGATGCCATTGCTTTGGCCAACGCATCGCGGCCATCGGCACTCTCCGAGACGCGAAAGCCGCAGCGTTGCAGCGCGTCGACGATCAGCGCGCGATTCGCGGCAACGTCGTCGATCACCAGCACATGGCGCTCATTGCCGTCACAGCCCAGGATCTCCAGCGCCGGAGCGCAATCCGAGGCCTGCGCATACGAAACCGGCGCATCGAGCTGGAACCAGAACATGCTGCCCTGACCGACGACGCTCACCACCTTGATTTCGCCGCCCATCATGCGCACCAACTGACGGCTGATCGCGAGCCCGAGACCCACGCCGCCGGTGCGCCGGGTGAAATCGCCGGCCTGCTCGAACGGCTGAAAGATCGTCTCGAGCCTGTCCGGACTCACGCCGACGCCGGTATCGCGCACCTCGAACCGCAGCCGTGCGTCGCTAATCACGCGTACGGCCAGCGTCACTTCACCGTGGTCCGTGAATTTGACCGCATTGGCAAGCAGATTCAACAACACCTGGCGAAGGCGCTTCTCGTCGACGCGAATCACCTTCGACAGATTTGGCGGCACCTCGTAGTTGAGGATGAGTTGCTTCTGGTCGGCGCGAACGCTCACTATCTCGGCGATTACGCGCAAGAACGGCCCGAGCGGCACGTCCGTCACATTCAGTTCGAGTTTGCCCGCCTCGATACGCGCGAAGTCGAGCAGGTCGTTGATGAGCATGAGCAGATGCTCGCCGCTCTGTTCGATGACACTCAGGCTCGCCAATTGCCGTTCGGTCATCGCCGCATCGCGCCGCAAGATCTGCGCGTAACCAAGAATGCCGTTCAACGGCGTGCGCAATTCGTGGCTGATGTTGGCAAGGAACTGATCTTTCGCGCGGTTCGCCGATTCCGCCGCGTCTTTCGCAACCCGCACGGTATCTTCGAGCGCCTTTCGCGCCGAGATATCCTGGAGAATCGCAATGGTGTGGATCGCCTGTCCGCTCGAATCACGCTGAAGCGCGACTGACACGCTCACCCAAACCCGCGAGCCGTCGCGCCTGAAAAGCGGCATTTCCTCCGAATAGTGCGAGAGCGCGCCTTGGCTCAACTGGCGCAATTTCTCCGCGCTCGCGGCAAGGAATTCCGGGGCGGCGATGTCCTGGAAGCGCCTTTCCAGCAAACTCTCGCGCTCATAACCGACGATATCGCACGAGCGCTGATTCACGCGCAGGAACCGCCCGTCGAGATCGCAGTGCACGATCCCGACCGCGGCATTTTCGAAGGTGCCGCGAAAGCGCGCCTCGCTCGAACGCAGTGCCTGTTCCGTGAATTTCAGCTGGGTAATATCTACCAGACTGCCGACGAAGCGAATCGGTTTGCCGTCGGCGTCCCACGTTGCCATGCCGCGCACGAGCACCCACCGCACGGTTCCGTCGCTATGGCACAGGCGGTTCTCCACCTCGAACACATCGACCTCTTTGCCCAGGTAGCGGAGCATCGCGGCTTCGGTGCCGGCGCGGTCCTCCGGAAGCAGGATGCTCATATACGCGTCGTAGTCCAGCAAGGTCTGCGGACGCGTATAGCCCAGCCACTCCCAGATGTTCGAGAAGCGCGCGAAGCCCCGGCGATGATCGCCCTCGGGCATGTCGATTTCCCACACGCCAACGTTGGACCCGTACATCGCCGATTCGAGGCGTGCATTGGTCTCGCGGAGTATTTCGGCCTCTTCGGCGCGACGCCGCTGCGTCACGTCGCGAAACACCAGCACTACGCCGAGGATGTCGCCGCGCTCGTCGACGATCGGCGAACCACTGTCGTCGATCGCGATCTCGCGGCCGTCGCGCGCCAGCAGGACCGTGTGATTCGCGAGCCCGACGATCGTCCCGGCCGCCAGCACGGCTGCCACCGGGTCTTCGGCCGGCGCGCGGGTGGTCTCGTTGATCACGCGGAATACTTCCGCGAGCGGCCGCCCCATTGCCGCCTCGCGCGGCCAGCCGGTCAGCGCTTCGGCGACCGGGTTGATGAAGTTGATGCGCGACTCGCGATCGGTCGCGATCACCGCGTCGCCGATACTGGAGAGCGTGACGGCATAGCGTTGTTCGCTTTCGCGCAGCCGCCGTTCCGCGCCGTGCTTGTAGAGCGCCATTTCGACGACAGTCTTCAGTTGCGTGTCGTCGAACGGCTTCAGAACGTAGCCGAACGGTTCGGTGACCGTGGCGCGCCGGACGGTGTCCTCGTCGGCATATGCGGTCAGGAAAACCACGGGCAGATTCATATTCTCGCGAAGCAGCCGCGCGGTGTCGATGCCGTCGAGCTTGCCTTCCAGCCGTACGTCCATCAGGATCAGATCAGGCTCGGTCTCGGCGGCAAGAGGCAATGCGTCTTCGCCACGCGCCGTGATGCCGACCACGGTGTGGCCCGCGCGGCTCATCTGCTGCGCAATGTCTCGGGCGACAACGCGATCGTCCTCGACTATAAGAATGCGGGCGGGCGCCATAGTGTGCTTATCCACGTCCGGTTGCGTTGAAAAGAATGCTGCAGGTCGTGCCGCCGCCGCGGCTCAGCTCCACGGTGCCGTGCAACTGGTGGGTCAGGTCGTGAACCAGTTGCAGGCCCAGCGAGTCCGCCTCTTCCAGTGAGAATTCCGGCGCGATGCCGACGCCGTCGTCCGCGACAGTCAACCTGCACCGCTCCTTGTCGAGCGCGCCGAGTTCGACGCGCACGCAACCGCCGCGCCCGTGCGGAAACGCGTGCTTCAAGGCGTTGGACACGAGCTCGTTGATAATCAGCCCGCACGATACGGCGCGGTTCATATCGAGCTGCACATCGTCGACCTCGACCGACAACTCCACTTCCATCTGGCGCATGTCGTAGGCGCGCGCCAGATGGCCGCACAAATTCTTCACATGGGTCGCCATCTCGATCCGCGCAAAATTGCCGGCGCGATACAGGTTCTCGTGCACCAGCGCCATCGAACGCACCCGGTTGCGGCTGTCGGCGAAGAGTTCAGCCACGGCCTTGTCGGTCACACGCGCCGCCTGCAAGTTGAGCAGGCTGCTGATCAGTTGCAGATTGTTTTTCACCCGGTGATGCACTTCGTGAAGCAAGGCTTCCTTCTCTTCGAGCAGCGCCTCTTTCTCTTCCAGCGAAGCGTTTTCCAGCGAAATGGCGGCCTGCGACGCGAGAAGCTCCAGCACTGCGAGGCGCGCCGGCGTGAACACGCCCGGCGCGAGATCGTTTTCCAGGTACAGCACGCCGATCAGTTTCGCCTGCTTCACGAGCGGCAAACAGAGCACCGCGCGAGCACGCGTCGTGCGGAAGTATTCGTCCGTCGAGAACGGATTGGGCAGCGACGCGTCGTCGAGCAGAACGCGCTCCTGCGTGCGAATGCTGGCATGCAGAATCGAGGCCGGCACATCGCGCGGCGTTACAACGGCGCTGTGAAGCTGGACCTCGATACCCTCGCGATTCGCGAGTGCCTGCGCCTCGACCCACAATTTCTCGTCACGCGGCAGAACGAGCAGCGCACGTCCGGCGCCGGCATGTTCGAGCACGATGGTCATCAACGTGCGGATCAGTTTGTCGAAGGCGATTTCGCCCGAAATGGCTTGCGATGCCTTGACGACCGTTTCGACATCGAGTTGCTCCGCCACGATGCTGCGCGTCGGCGCAATGGCGGCGGGTTCGTGGACCAGGTTCGGATAGCGCCGGTCGAGCGCCTCGACCTTTCCTAACGCGCCCCACCGGAGGTAAGCGAGCCGCGCGTTGCCCAGATAGACGAATGCGATGGTCGTGAAGCCACGCGCCAGATAGAACGTGCCGGCCACTTCATGCGCCAGCCCTTCGATCAACGGAAACTCGTGCTCGTGGGCGAGACGGATTGCATTTTCGTATTCGCGCATCGCCTCGAATTCGTTGCCGTTGATACGCGCGATCTCGCCGGCCACGAGCGCTGAACGGCAGGCGAAATTGCCCGGACAATGTTCGGCCCAGGTGACGAGTCTGGCTTGATGCTCGACCAGCGCCCGGTATTGCGCCTCATGCTGATAAGACGGCGCCTCGTCGTACTGGCGCGCGCATGCCAAGGCAGCGTAGAAATGATATTCGGCGATTTCGAAGTGACCGGACGAGGTCCACAAGAGCGGCGCCGCTTTCGCGGCGGCCGCCGTCGCCGCCGTTATATCTCCCGCGAAATAGCGCCCTTGCAGCTTGCGGATCCAGTACCAGCACGTCGCGATCGAGAGACAGGGATCGGCTTCGAGATGCGCCTCAAAGGCTGCTTCTTCGAATGCCTCATCGTTGAAGGAGCCGAATGAGGGTGTCAGTCCGCGCAGGGTTCGAATCAGTTGCAACTGCGACCCGATAATGTCGACGATCAGCCCGAATTTCGCGGCCTGCACCACGCCCAAACGCTGCTGCGCCACGCGTTCGACATCGGCGAGCGGATCGCCCGCAGCCAGCAGGCTCGTGACGAGGCAGCAACTGCTGAAGCCGGTGTACGTGAGGTCGCCGCTCTCGCTGGCGACGTCGAACGCGCGCCGCAACAGCGGCAAAGCGGTGCGAATGTGTTTCGTCCACGGCATCACGTGATACGCGAAGCACATGTAGACGCGCGGCCTGAAACGTTGCAGCCCGCGTTCGTCGACGAGCGCGAGGCCGAGCCGGCCGAACTGGAACGCCGCCTCGTAATCGCCGAACACCGGGCCGGCCACCATGCCGAGGTAGGCATATCCGATCGACGACGCGTCGCTATTGCCGTGTTCGAGGCTCAGGTTCGCCATGCGGCACAGTACGAGGCAGACGAGATTCTCGTCGCTGAAAAAGGCCGGCGGCAGCACCGCGGTCAGCACATCGAGCGTGGCACGCCGGTCGCGATGAGTGAGAAGCGGCAGATCGATCAACGACTCGATCGGAGAATCGCCGATCTGTGCGAGAAGCCGGTCGTATTCGCCGCGCGCCTCCTCGCGGCTGGGATGAGGCTGCCAGTCGATGCCGACCTCGCGCAGATAATCGAGGCAGATCTGCACCGCCAGATCGCTCTGATCGAGCGCGGTGAACAGCGTGACACGCAACCACGCCACCGTTGCCCGATCCGGCAGATCGACGGCTCGCCGCGCGAGGTCCGCGAGCCGCTCCTTGGCCAAGCCGGTGTCGCCGGTAAGGAACTCGCACTCCGCGAGGCCGCTCTCCAGCGCGAACTTGAGCGCGTAGCAGGTCTCCCATCCCGCGTCGCCGAGCATGGCGCTGCCGATCGACAGGTACGTCGCCGCCGACGCGTAGGCGGACGACGTCTTGGCGCGCCGCCCGGCAATCAGATTGAATTCCACCACCTGCAGGCGCTCGGCGGGGTCGTCGACAATTTCGATCGCGCGGTTGTACTGGTTGACGATCTCGAAGATGTTCTGCTCGATGTCCCCGGCGCTCGCGTTGGTCGCGAACATCCGGCCGATCCCCAGATG
Organism: Paraburkholderia sp. RL17-380-BIE-A; assembly: GCF_046028085.1. NCBI lineage: Bacteria > Pseudomonadati > Pseudomonadota > Betaproteobacteria > Burkholderiales > Burkholderiaceae > Paraburkholderia > Paraburkholderia sp. RL17-380-BIE-A. Next base: position 19,257 of record NZ_JARESQ010000012.1, on the reverse strand, counting down.
AGCGGCCGCGCGCTCGTTTTCGGGAATCAGCGCGTAGGCCGCTTCCTGGACCCGGTCGTGCAAAAACGCATAGCCCTGCTCGCGCCGGAACACGAGGCCCGCTTCCACCGCATCGGCCAGCGCACGGTGTACGCCCGCGTCCGAATTGCCACTGACTCGCGCGAGCATCGCGGTCGCCGCGCTGTTGCCGAAGCACGCAAACTGTTTGAGCGCGGCCTGCGCGGCATCCGCCACACGTTCGATCTTGCCGACCATCAGGTCGACGACGCTGTCGGAAAAGCGCGCCTCGCGCAGCGCCGCCATGTCCCATACCCACACGCGGCTCACCGGATCGAACGCGAGGTGCCGGTGCTCGGCGAGCATCTTGAGAAATTGCACCGTGAAGAAAGGGTTGCCGCCGGTTTTCTCGACAATGAATTGCGCGAGCGGCGCGACCTCGGCCGGCGCGGCATGCAGCGCTTCGCCGATCAGACGCGCCACGTCTTCGAGCTGCAGCGGCGCGAGCACGATATCGTGGACGGGCACACCCAACTCTCGGATCGCCACGAGCGCGCGCGCGAGCGGATGGGCGGGCCCCACCTCGTTGTCGCGATAGGCGCCGACGAGCAGCAGATTACGCAGGTTCGGTGCGGCAAGCAGGCTTTCGAGCAGACTGAGCGTGCCGGCGTCGAGCCATTGCAAATCGTCGAGAAAGAGCACGAGCGGATGTTCCGGGTCCGCAAATGCGCCGATGAAGCGCCCGAACACGCCTTGGAAGCGAACCTGCGCTTCCTGCGCCGAAAGCTCGGGCACCGGCGGCTGCGGGCCGAGAATCTGTTCGACTTCCGGAATCAGGTTGACGATCAGTTGACCGTTCGCACCGACTGCCTCGGCGAGCCGCCCGCGCCAACGCGCCAGGTGCTCCGCGTCCTGGGCGAGGACATGCTGCGTCAGGCTCTGAAACGCCTGCCCGAGCGTCGCATAAGGGATATCGCGCTTGTACTGTTCGAATTTGCCCGCGGCGAAGTGCCCGCCGGACGGTCCGAGGCTGGCCCGCAGTTCATGCACGAGCGACGATTTGCCGATCCCGGAATAGCCCGACACGAGCACGAGTTCCGTCGCCCCTTGCCGCACCACGCGATCGAACGCGGCGCTCAGTGCCTGCGTTTCCGTTTCGCGGCCATACAGGCGCTCGGCAATAACAAGGCGTTCGGGCAAGTCGTGAGCGCCGAGTGCGAACGGTTCGATGCGCCCGTTTTGTTCCCAGGCATTCAGGCAGCGGCGCAGATCGTCTTCAAGACCCTGCGCGGTCTGATAGCGATCCTCGGCGGTTTTCGCAAGCAGCCGCATGACGATCGCGGCGACCTGTTGCGGCACGTTGCCGGCCAGTTCGTTCAACGGAATGGGGGTTCTGGCGATATGGCAGTGGATCCACTCGATCGGCGAGTTCGCGCGATACGGCGACTCGCCGCTCAACATCTCATACAACGTGATGCCGAGCGAATAGAGGTCGGCGCGCGAGTCGATCGCGCGATTCATGCGGCCGGTCTGTTCCGGTGCGAGATAGGCGAGCGCGCTCGCCGTGAAGTCAGGCAGCGCGCCGGCCAGCGCCTCGCCGCTCGCGCGCGAGGCAATGCCGAAACCAGTCAACGCCGCGTCGCCCGTTTCCGGATTCACCAGAATATTGGCTGGCCGGATGTCCTTGTGGATCAGACCGCGCCCATGCAGCGCCCCGAGCGCTGCCGCGAGATTGGCGGCAACGAGCAGAAAGCGGCCAGGCGGCAAAGACTCTTTCGGCAGCGCGGCCAGCGACACACCGCCCGGGTCTTCGAGCACCAGCGCCGTACTGCCGCGGTGTTCGATCAGCGCGTGCGGCCGGGTGGCGAACCGGCCGTCGAGCAGGCCACGCAACTCATACGCATGCTCGAGACGTGCCTGACTCGTGGCGCTGGGTTGCTGCGCCGGCAAGGTGACGGTGAGCCACGTTGGCGTGCCGTCGCGCCGGTCGATACGGGACAGCAGGAACTCACCGTCATCACAGAGTGTTTCAAACCCGAAGCCTGCCAACTCGATCATGCTGCCCCCGCCTGCCCCTGTCGCGCTATTCGTTCGCCGTCAGCATGTAGCCGGCGCTGCGAACCGTCCTCAGCAAGGACCGCTCGAAGCCCGCGTCGATCTTGTGGCGTAATTTGCTTACGTGAACGTCGATGACGTTCGTTTGCGGATCGAAGTGATAATCCCAGATATTTTCGAGCAGCATGGTGCGCGTGACGACCTGGTCGGCGTGGCGCATCAGGTACTCCAGCAGCTTGAACTCGCGCGGCTTCAGCAAGATCGGCTTGCCGGCGCGCGCCACCTTGCGCGAGAGCAGATCGATCGAGAGATCGCCGACCTTCAGGGTCGTCTCCGCGTAGCTTTCATGCGCGCGACGGGTCAGCGCGTCGAGCCGCGCCAGCACTTCGCCGAATGCAAACGGCTTGACCACATAATCGTCACCGCCCGCCTTCAGGCCGCGAATCCTTTCGTCGACGTCGTCCAGCGCGCTCACGATCAGGATAGGCACCCGGTTGCCGCTCGCGCGCAAGGCCGTGATGATCCCCAGGCCGTCGATCCCGCCTGGCAACATGCGATCCATGATGATGGCGTCATAGGTTTCGCTGGCGGCGAGGAACATGCCGTCCCGGCCGTTGTCGGCCGAATCGATCACGTGGCCTTCCTCGACGAGGCCTTTTTTCAGAAATCCCGCAACCTGTTCGTTGTCTTCGACGAGCAAGATTTTCATTTAACGCTCGCGCCTTCCCATCGTCATTTGATGCACCGCCGGGGCAACAGCATGCCCTCGGGCGAATTACCCGCCAATCGGCCGATTATCCGCGAAAAGCGCGACATCCGATTTACGGATGCCATTAAATTTTTTTAATCTTTCCGCAAACTGGCGCCGGTAAAGTCACGGTTGGAAAAATCATCTGCGAATCACCTTCGAATCACCTGCGCATCACCCGCGTCTTGCGCGCCTTCAGGCTTTCCGAACTGCCGCGTTAACTATCGTTAATGATTTCCCCATCCTGAGGAGATCGCGCTGCTCATAAGATCGTCTCCATTGCCTGGATGTGCAATCACGAAACCCCAAGCGGAATGGTCATGATAAAGATCGGACGAGTCGACGTTTCGCCAGAGCTTCGGCAGCTTTATCTGGAAGGCCGGCCATTGCGCGTCGGCGCGCGCGCGTTCGATATTCTCGAAGTGCTGATCAACGCGAGCGGGCGGCTGGTCAGCAAAGAGGCGCTGTTCCAGCAGGTGTGGCCGGAAACGGTGGTGGAGGAAAGCAATCTGCAGGTGCATATTTCCGCGCTGCGGAAGTTGCTCGGCGAAGACAAGGACCTCATCAAGACCATACCGGGCCGCGGCTATCGCCTGATCCGTACACACGACGCAGGCACCTCGACGGACGAAGCGCCTGCCGACCCGCCGCGCCTCGACGAGCGCCCCGCCGCGAATAACGTGCCGCACTGCTGCACCCCGCTGATCGGGCGCGAGCAGGCACTCGCGGACGTGATCGCCGCGCTCGATTCCGCGCCGCTCGTGACGCTGGTCGGCACCGGCGGCATCGGTAAAACACAGTTGGGGCTGGAAGTGGCGCGCTGCCAGATAGCGTCGTTCGAGGCGGTCCGCTTCGTCAATCTTTCGGTCGTCGAACACCCGGAGGCGACCTTGAGCGCAATCGCCGAAGCACTGGGATTGCATGCCACACGGGCCGAGGTCACGCCTGAGCACCTGATTCAAGCCATCGGCGCACGCGAGCTGCTGCTCGTACTGGACAATTGCGAGCATGTGATTCAGGAGGCGGCGACCATCTGCGAGCAACTCATCGAGGTCAATCCCAATCTCAGGATCCTCGCAACGAGCCGCGAGCCCTTGCGAACCCGCATCGAACAGATTTACTGGGTGGCGCCGCTCGAGGTGCCCCGCGAAGACGTCGCGCCTGAAGACATTCTCAACTACAGCGCGGTCCACATGTTCATTGCGCGAACCCGCGCGCGTGATCCGCACTTTCGCCCCGACAGCGAAAGCCTCAACCTGATCGGCACGATCTGCCGGCGGCTGGACGGCGTGCCGCTCGCGCTGGAACTGGCCGCGGCCCGAGTCACCGCGCTGGGTATCGGCGAACTGGTCGCGCAACTCGACAATCGCTTTCGCGTGCTCACCGGCGGACTGCGCACCGCGCCGGCACGCCAGCAAACCTTGAAGGCGGCGCTCGACTGGAGCAGTCAGTTTCTGTGCAAGCGCGAGCGCACCGTGTTGCGCCGACTCGGCGTGTTTCGCGGCAGCTTCCATCTCGGTGAGGCGTGTGCGATTGCCGCATGCGAAGACCTCTCCGTCGACGACGTGACCGAAGCGATCGCCGGTCTCGTCTCGAAGTCGCTGCTCATGTTCGGGCCGCGCGGTTCGGCCATGAGCTATCACCTGCTCGAAACGACCCGGGCCTACGCGCTGCAGATGCTGGCCGAGGCCGGCGAGAGCGAAACCGTCGAGCGCTGGCACGAACACTATGCCCGCACGCGCGGCGCCGCGGGGGACGCGATGGATGCACCCGCCGCGCGCTACGGCTGATCGCGTCTCGCGATCCCGGACCGTTGAACGAACGCGATGCGCACGCTTGCGCTCAGGCCGCGCCGTTCCTGCGTCCAATGGCCAGCTCGATCGAATCGAGCAGCACTTCTTCCGCGAACGGTTTGCGCAGGAAGCTGATGGCGCCGTGCCGCAGCGCGCGCGCCACGGTCACGTCGTCGCCATGCGCGGACATGAATACCACCGGGATATTTCTGCCCTCCGCGTTCAGTTGGCGTTGCACTTCGAGGCCTGGCATGCCCTGCATCCTGACATCGAGCAGGACACACAGCGCATCGTCAACCTCCGGAGAAGCAAGGAATTCCTCTCCCGACGAAAACGTCACAGCCGTATAACCCACCGCTTTCAGCAGGTTTCCGACACCACTTCGTACCGATGCGTCATCGTCGACGATGCAAACAAAGCTCATAGCTGCCAATACTCCAATTGCGCCGACGTAATCACAGAAAAAAATATCCGGCGCGATATTCACTGCTTCAGGAGGCTCAGCGCGTGCGGCGTATCACTTCCCACATTCTGGCGAGTTCGATGAGCGTCTTTGCCTGCATCTTGCTCATCACTCGCCGTTTGTGCACTTTCACCGTCACTTCCTGCGTGCCGAGTTCATGTGCCATCTGCTTGATCATCCTGCCTTCCACCGCCAGTTCGAATACGTCCATTTCGCGCGGCGTCAACGCGGCGGCACGTTGCAGCACATCCGCATGGAACGCGCGCTCCGCGAGGTTGGCCTCGTCTTCCGCCAACGCTCGCCGCACTGCTTCGAGCAGTTCCTCGTCGTCGATCGGCTTGGTGAGGAATTCATGCGCACCCGCCTTGATCGCGCGCACCGACATTGGAATCGATCCGTAGCCGGTCAGGAAAATAACGGGCACCTGTACGCCCTGTTGCGCGAGTTGGCTTTGCACGTCGAAGCCATTCGTGCTTTTCAGGTTCATGTCCAGCAGAATGCACATCGGCACGTGCGGAAATGCTTGCGACAACACCTCGGCGGGCGACGCAAAACCTTGCGCATTGAAGCCTGCCGAACGCAACAGGCGCACTAGCGCGTCACGCACCGTTTCCTCATCGTCAATCACATACACCATCGGTTCGAGTTCCGAAGGAACAGGCATTGCAGAGTCCACAAAAAATTCGAGCGCCGTCATCGTACATGAGGCCCGACGCGACCAACGGCTCTGCGAAACGCGGTCAATACCGATCTCATCGCGAGGCAACGGCTTCCATCGCCAGCTTGCCGCCGAGCGCCGCCGCGCCGAACACGCGACCATATGGCTGCTCGTAAGCGGGCGCGAGGTAGGCCGCCCGTCTGCTTAACACTGCGTCTGTCTCGTCCGATTCATGCAGCTTGCGCAACGCATATTCACGGGTCGTCTCCAGCAGGAAATACTCTTTGGTCTTGCTGTCGAAAGTCGTCATGAGAAAGCACTTCGAAGCAAGGCCGACAATCGCCTCCGTCACTTCGTTGCACGGCAGTCGTGCGCAGGCGGCGACGGCACACGCGGCTTCGAGCGAAAAGCGGGCCGGGAACACGCCTAGCCGGTGCAGCACCAGGCGCTCCGTCGTGCTGAGCAGCTGATAGCTCCAGTCGAGCGCGGCCTCCAGCGTCTGCTGGCGCGGCGGCGCGGTTCGGCGGCCACCCGTGAGCGACTGGAAACGGTCGTCGAGTTCGGCAACCAGCTTGCGGATGCCGAACACCGCGGCGCGGGCCGCCGCCAGTTCGAGCGCGAGCGGCACACCGTCGAGCCGGCGGCAGATCGTCGCGACCATCTCGAGGCTGCTGCGGTCGCTATCGACCGCCGCGTTGAGCGCGTTCATCTGCGTGAGGAACATGCGCACCGACGCGCAGCAGAGAATCGCCTGGGAACTTGCGCCCGCTTCGGGCGTGTCGAGCGGCGCGACCCAGTAGAACTTCTCGTCGCGCGTGCGCAGCGGCTCACGGCTCGTGGCCAGAATGCGCAGATCCGCGCTGGCCTGCACCAGCAGTTCGCAAATGGTGGCCGCCGACTCGATCACATGTTCGCAGTTATCCAGCAGCACCAGCAGCTTGCGGCCGCGAATCGCGGCGACCAGCGACTGAAGCGGCAAGTCGGCGTCCGCGCGCACCACACCGAGCGCGTCGGCGACGGTGTTGATCGCGGCCTGGGCGTTCTGCACCGAGGCGAGCGTGATGAAACACACGTCCATGTCCGAGATATCCGCGATCGACTTCGCCACCGCAATGCCGAGCTGCGTTTTGCCGATGCCGCCCGAGCCGAGCAACGTGACGATCGGCGTTCCCTTCAGCGCGCGGGCGATGTCGACAATGGCCGCGTCACGGCCGATCAGGGGCGTGTGGCAGACCGGCAAGCTGCTCCAGCGCGCCGCTTCTGCCTGCCTCGCCGCAACGGCGCCGTGCAGGTCGGCCGGCCCGGACGGTTCGGCCGGAATGGTCAGGCGGTAGCCGCGGCCGGAGATCGTGCGAATCACCTGGCTATCGGCGCCGAAAATCTTCCTGAGCGACGACAACTGCACGTGGATATTGTTTTCCTCCACCACCGAGTCCGGCCAGACATGCCGAAGAATTTCGTCTTTCGTCACCGTTTTGCCTGCCGCGCGGATCAGCAATTCGAGAATATCGAATGCGCGCGAGCCGACCTGAAGCAATCGATTCTCCAGGTACACCTCACGCATTTCCAGCGACACTATGACTCGACCGATCTTGATCATGCTGCACTCACGCCTGGTTGATTAGCGGGACAGGCACGCTATGGCGATTTCGCCTGTTGCACCAACGCACTCAGTGCAAAGCTTGCGTCGTCGAACCCATACTAAATGGGAAAGTCATCTGAAACTATTATCCATAGGGATATGAGGCGGGCCGCCAGTGCCTGCCACCAGCGGGCCCAGTCCCGGCTGGTGGCGGTCTGCGGCGCAATTGCCGGGTCCGCGGAGCGCGTCCCGTATCACACCAACGTATGACTGCGTCATGCGCCGGGCCGGGCCGGCCTATCCGGCCGGCTTTGCCCGCCAGGCAAGGCATGACGCGCCTACGCCGCCTCCTGCGTGCGAATCGGCAAGCAACCGTGCTGCGGCGAAAGATCGAGGCCGCCCGGACCACGATACTGGGCCCCGTCAGTCTTCCCTCACCCGATTCAGTTGCGCAGCCCTTCGCGGCCGGCGCCCGGAGAACACGTCATGCGCACCGAGAAAGCCTTCCGGTTTCGCCCCGCTTACGGCTATGCAGCCGCCGTCGTGTGTGTCGCGCTCGCGGCCTGGGGCGCGGTGAATCCGCCGCCCACGCTCGGCATCGTGCAGACGCTCGACCAGACCGACCTCGACACCCAGTTGCCGCTCGAACGGTTTGCCGTCGCGGCGGGCAACGCGGCCGCCTCGTCATCGCGAGCGCTGCGGCAGACCGAGCAGTCGTTACCGCTTCCATTGCCGCGGCATGCCGAGCGGACCGTGCCGCAAGACCGACGCATCAGTGGCGATACGCGCGATGGGAAGGCTGAGGCCGGCAACGGCTTTGCGAGGCTGAGCACGCCACGCCGGAAGAGCAACGCGCACGATGACTACCGGACGATCGAAAACTGGAAGAACTGGACGTGACCGAAACGTTCCCGCTCGTCCGACCACTCGCCAATCATCGGAGGTACTCCATGATCAACCCATCGCAGCGACCCGCCGTGCCCTCCAGTGTCAAACCGGCGGCCACCATCGCGGACCCGAAAATCTGGCGCTGGTATGCGGATCTGATGGCCGATCGGCGCCTGGTGTGCGAGCACGACGGCGCACGGTGGGTCGTCGCGGTCGACGGAAGGCGCCTCGCCGACGAGCGCGCATTCGAAACCGCGGTGCACAGCGCCTATGCGATGACGCGCGCGCTCTCGGCATTGAATAGCGCGCGCGTGGCCTGAGCCGCCGCAACACGCGCTACGCGGGAAGCACGAAAAAAAACGAAAGAAAGAAGCGAAGGAAACGCAAGCAAGCGCCGCAAGCGGCGCCTGCCCGATCATTCCTCGTCGGGATACACCCCGGCCGACACGATGCATACAAAGGCGGTCGCTTTCAGCAGGCACTCCACCGAAGACAGCACGAATCCCAGCGGAAACACGCGATATTCGACCGGCAGCCCGAAGGCCACCGCCATCAGGCCGATCGTGCAAAGGAACGCGTAGACGATCCGCGCCATCCGGCTGCCGGACAGAACAAAGCCCACCAGCGCGACCCACAGCAATTTGGCGATGACGCACGCAGCCGCATCGCGCGTGGACAGGCTGACCCAGATCTCGAACGGTAATTCGAAAACCGACCAGACCGCGGTCGCGACAACGACCCGGCGCGTCCAGCGCCCGAGCGCGGCAGGTTCGACCGGCGCCAAAACCTGAGCGCGCCAGTCCATCGCGTCGGCGCGCTCGGCGGCCGGCACAAACATCAGATCGGTGCCGCTCGTGTCGCGGTGTGATTCGTCCAGATAGCGCATCTCGATGCTCCGGTGGTGCCCAGGTATCGGCGTGGAATGAGTCGCAGCGAATGAGTCGCAAGGAATGCGGCGCCGCTGCGCAGACTTCGCGTGGCCTCGCCGGGTGGAAACCATTATTCGCCGCGCCACTGCGCCGATCTTTTCAGAACGCCTGCGAGCTTTCGAAAATGCACGGCGCGTGCCGCCATGCCGCCCTGGCGCCGCCGGCCCACACCGTATCCGGCGTGCGAATCCGAAACAGACGGGCATTTAAACAAGATCCCAGTGCGGGCGCGGCCCATCCTTCCACTTCATGTCCCTCAACGAAACACCTGGAAACGGCCATGTCCAAACGAAAGACAATCCGCATCTACAGCGAGCCTGCGGGCGGCTGGGGTGCGCTGAAGGCAACCGGCGAAGCGCTCGCGCTGCAAGGCGTAGCGGTGTCCGGCGCGAAGACGCTGTTGCGGATGAACCAGCCGGAAGGCTTCGACTGCCCGGGCTGCGCGTGGCCGGATCCGAAGCACACTTCGTCGTTCGAGTTCTGCGAAAACGGCGCCAAGGCGGTGGCGTGGGAAGCCACCGCGAATCGCTGCACACCCGGCTTTTTTGCCGCGCACAGCGTCTCAGAGCTGGCCGCGTGGGACGACTACGACCTCGAAATGGCCGGCCGCCTGACCCACCCCATGGCCTACGACGCAGCCTCCGATCGTTATCTGCCGATCGAATGGGACGATGCCTTCGCTCTGATCGCGCGGCATCTGAACGGCCTCGATAGCCCCGATCAGGCCGACTTCTACACGTCGGGACGAGCGTCCAACGAAGCCGCGTTTCTGTACCAGATCTTCGTGCGCGAGTTCGGCACGAACAACTTCCCCGACTGCTCGAACATGTGCCACGAGGCGACCAGTGTCGGCCTTCCGGAATCGATCGGCGTCGGCAAGGGCACGGTGCTGCTCGAGGATTTCGAGGAAGCCGACGCGATTTTCATCTTCGGTCAGAATCCCGGCACCAACAGCCCGCGCATGATGAGCGATCTGCACAGCGCCTCGCGGCGCGGCGCGAAAATCGTCTCGTTCAATCCGTTCCGCGAGCGCGCGCTGGAACGCTTCGCGTCGCCGCAGAATCCGCTGGAAATGGCCACGCTGGGCTTCACGCAGATCAGCTCGTTTCTGTATCAGGTGCGCGTGGGCGGCGACGTCGCCGTGCTCAAAGGCATGATGAAAGCCGTGATCGAGGCGGACGACGCGGCGCTCGCCGCCGATGCGCCGCGCGTGCTCGATATCGAGTTCATCGAAGGACATACGCACGGTCTGGCGGACCTGGTCGCCGATCTGCGCGCCACCCGCTGGGAGGCGATCACGCAGCAAAGCGGGTTGTCTCGCGACGACATCCAGAACGCCGCCGACATTTACATGAAGGCCAAAAACGTGATCCTCGTGTACGGCATGGGGCTCACGCAGCATCACCGCGGCACCGAAAACGTCCAGCAGATCGCCAACCTGGCGCTGTTGCGCGGCAATGTCGGCCGGCCCGGCGCGGGCGTGTGCCCGGTGCGCGGACACTCGAACGTGCAGGGCAACCGCACCGTCGGCATCACGGAGAAGCCTTCGCCGGCATTGATCGACGGGATCGAACGGGCCTTCGGCTTCCGGCCGCCCGCGGCGCACGGCCATGACGTGATCGCCGCGATCGAGTCGATGATGCGCGGCGACGCCAAAGTGTTCATGGCGCTAGGCGGCAATTTCGCCGCCGCCGTGCCCGACTGGATCCGCGTGCAGGCGGCGATGCGCAAGCTGGACCTGACGGTGCACATCGCCACCAAACTCAATCGCAGCCACCTCGTGCACGGCAAGGACGCGTTGATTCTGCCGTGCCTCGGCCGCACCGAGATCGACATCCAGGCGGACGGTCCGCAGTCGATCACCGTCGAAGATTCGATGTCGATGGTGCATGCTTCCGGCGGCCGCAACGAGCCGGCCTCCCCGCATCTGAAGAGCGAACCGGCGATCGTCGCGGGCATTGCGCGTGCAACGCTAGGCGCACACTCCCACGTGGATTGGGAACACCTCGTGGCGAGCTACGACCGCATTCGCGACAAGATCGAAATCGTCTACCCGATCTTCCAGGCGTACAACGAACGGATTCGCGTGCCAGGTGGCTTCCATCTCGCTTCGAGCGCGCGCGAACGCGTCTGGGCCACGCCGACTGGCCGCGCGAATTTCCTCGTCTTCAAGGGACTCGACGAAAACCCGGTTCACAACGATCCCGACGCGCTGTGGCTCACCACCATGCGCAGCCACGACCAGTACAACACCACGCTCTACTCGCACTCGGACCGTTACCGCGGCGTGTTCGGCCAACGCGACGTGATCTTCATGAACACGCGTGAATTGCAGAAACGCAACCTGCATCCGGGCGACCGGGTGGATGTGTACGCGCTGTCCACCGATGGAATCGAGCGCGTGATCCGCAGCTTCAAGGTGATCGACTATTCGCTGCCCGACGGCTGCTGCGGCGCGTATTACCCGGAGGCCAATCCGCTCGTGCCGCTGTACGCGTTCGATCCGAAAAGCCGCACCCCGTCGTACAAATCCGTCCCGGTGAAGATCGCGCGCGCCGCGGCGGTCGGTCCCGACTCCACTCATCAGGCGGCGATTATCGGCGCTGCGGGAGCCCATCATGCATCTCAGTGACGTCCTCGATCTGTCTCGCGCCCAGTTCGCGATGACAGCCATTTTTCACATTCTGTGGCCGATTCTGACCATCAGTCTGTCGGCCTTCCTCGTTCTGATCGAAGTGCTGTGGCTGCGCACCGGCAACGTCGGCTATTACCGGCACGCGCGCTTCTGGAGCAAGCTGCTGGTGCTGAATTTCGCGGTGGGCGTGGTCAGCGGCATTCCGATGGAGTTTCAGTTCGGCACCAACTGGGCCGGCTTTTCGCGTTATAGCGGACAGTTCTTCGGCAATATTCTCGGCTTTGAAGGCGCGATGGCCTTCATGCTCGAAGCCGGTTTCATCGGCGTGATGCTGCTCGGCTGGGGCCGCGTGCCGCGCGCGGTGCATCTGTTCGCCACCTCGATGGTCGCGCTCGGCTCCAGCATTTCGGCCTTCTGGATCATGGTCGCCAATTCGTGGATGCAGACGCCGGCGGGCGTGACGGTAGAGAACGGCAAGATCATCGTCACCGACTATGCCGCGGCGATCTTCAATCCGGATATGGTGTGGGGCGTCACGCACATGTGGGTCGCGGCGATCGAAACGGGCATGTTCGTGATCGCCGGCATTTCCGCGTGGAACCTGTTCAAGCGCCGCAATCCGGAGTTCTTCGCGCGCTCGTTCAGGATCGCTTTGCTCGTGCTCGTCGTCGCCGCCCCGCTGCAGATCTGGCTCGGCGATTCGAGCGGCGGCAGCGTGTTCGAGACGCAACCGGCCAAAGGCGCCGCGATCGAAGGACACTGGACCACCAACCAGCCCGGCACCGCCGCCTCGTGGTCGTTGCTCGCCTGGCCGGACCAGAAAGCGCAACGCAATGACTGGTCGATCGAAGTGCCCGGCATGTTGAGCATTCTCGCCACCCATACGCTGCACGGCGAGGTCAAAGGCCTCAGCGACTTCGCGCCGGCCGACCAGCCGCCAATGCTGCCGCTGCTGTATTACGCGTTCCGCGTGATGGCGGGTATCGGTTTCGCTTTCATGGTGCTGGCCTTCTGGACCGCGTACGTGTTGCGCAAAACACGCGGCAATCTCGAACGGCTGCTCGAACAACGCAAGCTGCTGTTCGCCTGGGTGCTGTGCATTCCGCTGCCCTATGTCGCGGTCGAAGCCGGCTGGATCGTGCGCGAAGTGGGACGGCAGCCGTGGGTCGTGTACGGCTTGCTGCGCACGAAAGATGCCGTGTCGACCGTGGCGGCGTCGTCGGTGACGCTCAGCATGGTGATGTTTTTCTGCTTCTACGTCGTGTTGCTCGGCACCTTCTTCGTGCTCGCGCGCAACTGGCTGCGCGCCGGCCCCGACCTCACGCTGAACCCGCCCGCGGCCATCAAGGCCGAAGCGGCGGCGACCGTCACCGAGTACTAAACCATTCCCGTTGCAAGGACATCTCATGGACAGCTCCACTCACACGATGCTCGCCATCACCTGGTTCGGCCTGATCGGCCTGATGCTGGTGTTCTATGTCGTCACCGACGGCTTCGATCTCGGCGTGGGCATACTCAGCCTGCTGCGCAAGCGCCGCGAAGATCACGACGTGATGGTGCAGAGCATCGGCCACGTCTGGGACGCCAACGAAACATGGCTCGTCGTGCTCGGCGGCGCCCTGTTCGGCGCCTTCCCCGCCGCGTATGCGCTGCTTCTGCAGGACTTGTATTTACCGGTAATGCTGTTGATTGCCGGCTTGATCATGCGCGGCGCCGCGATCGAATTCCGTCACAGCGTGTCGCACGGTCCGGCCTGGGACAAGGTGTTCGGCATCGGCAGCCTGGTCGCCGCGATCGCCCAGGGCGTGATACTCGGCAAGGTGATCACCGGCCTGATTCCGGGTGACATGAGCGGCGTGTTCATCGCCGTGACCGCTATCGGCGTGGTGGCGGGTTACACGCTGCTCGGGTCCACCTACCTCGTGAAGAAGACCGTAGGTTCGATCGAGCAATGGTCGCGCCGCCTCGCCTTGCTGAGCGCGTTTGTCACGGTGGCCGCGGCCGTCGTGCTCACGGCGGCGACGTGGTTCATCAGCGAGGTCGGACAGGATCGGTGGACGCAGCACGGCGTGTTTCATCTGCTGGCTGCGCTGGGGCTCGCCTCGGCTCTTGCCTTCGCCTACATCATGGGGTCGCTCTATCTCGGCAGTGCGCGTGGGCCGTTTCGCGCCTCGGTTGCGTTGTTCGTGTTGTCGTTCGTCGGGCTGGCTGTCAGCCTGTTCCCGGACTTCGTTCCGGGCAAGCTGGGGATTGTCGAGGCTGCCTCCGATACCTCCACGCTGGTGTTCATGCTGATCGGCATCGGGCTGATCTTTCCGGTGATGATTGGCTACAACCTGTACCAGTACTACATCTTCCGCGGAAAGGTGATTGGCGAGGTACATTCCGGCGAATAATGGGCGGGCCTCCGCGAGGGCGGCGGAGGTTGTCGTAGCGGGTTGTTGTAGCGGGTTGTTGTAGCGGGTTGTTGTAAATCTCCCGGACACTCTCCTGCGCTGCTGAGCCAACAAAAAGGCGCGAATCCGATTCGCGCCTTTTTCTTTCCCTTCCTGCCGCATACATTCCCCGATCAATCCAGAACCGCCTCATTGACCACTCGCTCCAGAATCATCGCCCCGACATTGAGCGGTGCCGGCCTGCAAGGCCTGGGCTTATAGATCGCATCGCCCGGACGAATCGCCCGCCCGCTCACCGCACAAATGCCGGCCACCCGTGCACGGCTGGCGTGCCAGACCTGGTCGCCATACGAGCAATGCGTCGGGTCGCGCCACACCACCGTGGCGGTGGATTGCGACGGGCGGTCGATCACTTGCACCTGAACCTCGAAGCGCTCGCCCATCACCGGCAAATGCGCCTCTTTGCGCCCATCGTGAGCCGCCACCGTGGCTACGTCGACGGCCGCAGCGTCCGTATTGCCGGACAGGACAGACAACAACCCAATGGTCTGCAGCCACGGATCGGTGAAACTCGCTTTCATCAGCATGATTGCACTCCTGTTTCAGATAAACCCATTGATCATCGGGACGGTCCGGCCGGAATTGCCGGCGCTGTGGGCCGATCAACGCATCCGCATGCGCTCGGGCACCACCCGGTCGATATGCCGGCATGACGCCGCGGCCTCGACCACCATTTCCGCCATTACCCTTGTTGCCTGTTGCCCGTTTCCTGCTGAACGAGCAATGCGCCAACCCGCAACACGCTGTCGTCATGCGAGGCACGCGCGCCGCTCGGCGGCGACCCTGCGTCGCTCATCATCGCGACCGCGGGCTGCCGCAGGAATGTCTCGCTCACTTCCAGAAACGCGTGAATCTGTTTACCGATCGACATTCGCTTTCATCCTCCAGCAGTAAGGCGTTTCTCCAACAATGCGTTTGAACACGGTCGTGAAGTGAGCCTGCGAACGGAAGCCGCAACTCAATGCGACGTCGAGCACGTTGTATTTCGTCTCGCGCAAAAGCGTCTGTGCATGTTCGATCCGGCGACGCAACAGGTAGTCGTGCGGACGCATGCCGGTCGCGCGACGAAACTGCGAGGCGAAGTGCATCCGCGTGAGCCCCGTGCTGTTGGCGATATCGGCGAGACCGATCGGTTCGGCAAGATGCGCTTCGACGAATTCGATCGCGCGGCTAAGCCGCCATGCCGGCAAGGCGCTTGCCTCGCGCGTCTGCCGCCCGGTCACGGTGAAGTGCCGTGCGATCACGCGCGACACGATCGCGAGGCTCACGCTGTCGGTGAAGACCTTGCCGAGCGCGGCGTCTTCGGATTGCGAAACGGCGAGCGCCTGTCCAAGACGTTCGAGCGCGGGATCGCGCACGAGCCTGGGATCGTCGATACGGATGTCGCCCGCGTGCGGCCGGCCGAACGTGTCTTCGAAACATTCACCCAGCACCTGCTGCGACACGAACAGATGCAGCACATCGGCGGGCGACTCGAACACGGCGCGGCACGCCACCTGCGGTGCGGTGATCTGCACGGCGCCCGCGGTCACTCTGCCGCGCACGAGCGTACGCTCGGCATGGGAGAACGTCAGCGACGTGCATTTGAGATTCATCGCCACGCAATGGTGCGCGACGCTGCCAGGATTGACGACCGCGATCGGCTGCGTGTCGTGACGGGTCCAACGCGACACGAGGATGTTGCCGCGCTGACGCGCGCCGGTATCCTCGTCGGTGGGACAGCGCCATTGATGCTCCGTGCCGACCCGGCTCACCAGCGTCCTGCGCACGACATCCGTTGCGGTTTCGGGATACGACATCGACGAACTGATCATGATCGGGTCATCCGAGTAAGTGATGTGACAGTGCCCGGTGAGAGCGGCGCTGCATGGACTCCAAGGTATCGCACGGCGGTGGGCCCAACCAGCCCTACATACGGTTGCCTGAAATGACCAATGGTTGGGTCGTTTCATATTCAGGTTTAGTCGCGCTGCGAACCGCGCAGGCAGCGCTACACCGCGCCTCGCGGGCGCAAGCGCCGGGCGCGTGTGAGAATGGGTTGGAACGGCCGTGCTTCCCTGAACAGAAGCGGTGAACTACCTATACCTGCGTATGAGTCCGCTAGCCCGAGGGTCGCGGACTCTACGCACAAACTGCGCCGTCGCGCACGGCGGCGCTCAACTGCGCGAACTGCGCGCCGGCGTGGCCATGCCTTGCGGCGGCTTGATGCCGAGCGCCTCCGCCTTCAGCACGAAATCGGCGAGCGAGCGCGCGCCCATCTTGCGCATGGCCTGACCGCGATGAATCTTGACGGTGATCTCGCTCAGATTCAGCTCGCCCGCAATCTGCTTGTTCATCAGACCGGCGGCGACGAATGCCATGACTTCGCGTTCGCGCGACGTCAACGATTCGTAGCAGCGGCGCAGGTCCGCCACGGAGCGCCTCGCCGCGCGGCGTTCCTCGTCGCTCGCCAATGCATGCGCGACGGCGTCCAGCATGTCCTGATCGCGAAACGGTTTGGCCAGAAAATCCTTGGCGCCGGCCTTCATCGCCTTGACCGTCATGGCAATGTCGCCGTGCGCGGTCATGAAGACGATCGGCAGACCCAACTCGCTCGCCGCGATCTGCTCCTGCACCGCGAGCCCGCTTTGTCCTTTCAGACGCACGTCGAGGATCAGGCAGCTCGGCACGTCCGGCATGTCGAAAGCGAGAAACTCCTGCGCGGAGCCAAAGGTTTCGACACTCAGCCCGACCGAGCGCAACAGATTCCTGACGGCGTCGCGCATCGACTCGTCATCGTCGACCACGTACACCATCGAGCTGATTGCGTGAGTGCCGCTATCGGCGCTCACATCGCTGTGCGGATCACTGCTCATGACTTCTCCCTTCATCGACGGGCAGAACGAACTTCAGCACCGCGCCGCCCGCTTGCGGCGATTCGGCCCAGATGAGGCCGCCGTGCGCCTCGACGATCGAACGGCAGATCGACAGTCCCATACCCATGCCATCGTCCTTGGTCGTAAAGAACGTATTGAACAAACGCCCGGCGTTTTCTTCGCTGATGCCCGTGCCCGAGTCCTGCACCATCACCTCGGCCCGCTCGTCGTCGAAGCGGCGCGTGGCGATCAGCAGCTTGCGCGGCCCGGCCACCTCCGCCATGGCCTGTACGGCGTTCATGATGAGATTGATGAGGATCTGCTGCAGTTGCACGCGATCGCAGTAGGCGGTCAGCGGCGGCACCGCGAGGTCGACGTGCAACTCGATGCGATGACGATCGAGTTCGCGCCGCACCAGTTCGATCGACTCGCCGACGATCCCGTCCAGATCCACCGTCGCCGGCAGACGGTCGCGCTTTCTCGCCATCGCGCGGATGCGCTGGATCACCTCGTCCGCGCGTTTCGCGTCGCGGATCATCTGCGCGATGGACTGCGCCGTTTCGTTGATTTCCGGCGCCGGACGGTTCAGCCAGCGCAGCGCCGCGCCGCCGGATGTCATGATCGCCGCGATGGGCTGAGTGACCTCATGCGCGATGGAAGCGGCCAGCTCGCCGAGCATGGTGATCCGCGTCGCGTGAGCGAGTTCGTCGTTGGAACGTGCGAGCGCTTCCTGGGCGCGCCGGGCCCCGGTGATATCCATCAGCGCGCCGACATACTCGCTGTAGCCCGGCTGCCGGGTCGCGAGACGAGCAACGTAGTGGACATGCTTGACGCTGCCGTCCGGCATGACCAGCCGGTGCTCGATATCGACCCGCGTTTCGCCGCCAGCGGCCTGTTCGAATCCGCCACGCACCAGCGCGAGATCGTCGGGATGCGTGCGCGCGAGCATCGCGTCGATCGACGGCACGGTATCGCGCGGGTAGTCGAAGATGCGGTAGGCCTCGTCGGACCACCAGGTCTCGCCGTCCGGAAAGCGCACGGCGATGCTGCCGGTGTTGCTCAGCCGTTGCGCGTCGCGCAAAAAGGCCTCGCTGCGCTCGAGCGCCTGCTCCGCCCGCTTGCGCCCGGTAATATCGTTGTTGGTCGCCAGCACCGCGCGCGGGTTGCCCTTCTCGTCGCGCCACAGCGCGGCGCGGCTCGAAATCACGACGACACTGCCGTCGTGCCGCACGCGCGTGAGTTCGCCCACCCAGCGGTTCGAGCGCAGCAACTCGGCGCGAATCTCGTCATAGGGGACGGGAAAGACCGTCTGCGTCATTTCCTGCAGCGATTGCCCGATCGCCTGCTGCGCGGTCCAGCCGTACAGCGCCTGGGCGCCGTGATTCCAGAAGGTGATGCGGTCGTTCATGTCGTGCACGACGATCGCGTCGTGCGCGAGGTTGAGCAGTTCCACCTGCTCCCGCAACGTGGTGGTCGCGGCCTGGTTCCTCAACGCCAGCATCGACGTGGTGGCGATCGCCAGCAGGCTTACCGCGCAGCGCGCGACCGCGCCGCTCGAGTAGGCCTCGTCGTGCGACATGACGAAGCCCAGCAGCGTCAGCACGACGCAACCCCAGGCGGTCGTGACCGTGAACGAGCGGTTGCCGGTCGAAGCGATCAGCAGTACGACCACGACGTACAAGACGGCGATTGCGATATCGAGCGGCGTCAGCGCGTCGATCACGAACACGGCGAGCGCGATGGCGGCGGCCAGCATCGTCGCGACATGGGCGTCGAGCGGCACCGTGGGGAGAGCGCGGCGGCAAGCCTTCATGACGGCCGGGTCAGCGGGCCGCCGCACGGCAACGGCGCGCAACAGAAGAGGTAGGCGTGTACATGGTGTTCGAAACGGGCATGCGTGGACGAATACCGGCAGCCTGCCCGTCAGTTTGACAGCCAGCTGGGCTGTCAACGCACATGACTGTCAGACCTACCGGCGAGCGGTAGCTTTCTATCTGAAATAGATCATGCGCGAGCCCGCGTCAATGGCGGTACTTATTTTTCCTTAAACCTTCCAAAAACGTGGTCGTGACAGATCCGTGCGTTCGGGCTGAAAGCCCCGTCGCACGGGTGTTGAGGCGGGGGGGGGGGGGGGGGGGGGGGGGGCGCGGCGGGGGGGCGCGGGGGGGGGGGGGGGGGGGGGGGCCGGGGGGGGGGGG